>NZ_KV789785.1:0-61292 GCF_001807705.1 Klebsiella sp. HMSC25G12
TAGGTTTTAGCCAGAACGGTAGTGATGGCAGCAGTCAGGGTAGTTTTACCATGGTCAACGTGGCCGATAGTACCAACGTTGACGTGCGGTTTTGTACGTTCAAATTTTTCTTTAGACACGGCTATATTCCTTACTATAGTGCTCTCCCCTTCGGAGAGAGCACGGGACTTAGGTTTTAATCCTGTGGATTATTTACCACGGGCTTCAATAACGGCCTGAGCAACGTTGTTCGGCGCATCATCATACTTCAGGAATTCCATGGTGTATGATGCACGACCTTTGGTCAGAGAACGCAGCTGAGTTGCATAACCGAACATTTCGGACAGCGGTACTTCAGCGTGGATCTTAACGCCGGTTACTTCGGATTCCTGACCGCGCAGCATACCGCGACGACGGCTCAAGTCACCGATAACATCACCAGTGTTCTCTTCCGGAGTTTCTACTTCAACCTTCATGATCGGCTCAAGCAGAACTGGTTTTGCTTTCTTAAAGCCTTCTTTAAAGGCAATAGACGCAGCCAGTTTAAACGCCAGCTCAGAGGAGTCAACGTCGTGGTAAGAACCGAAGTGCAGACGGATACCCATATCAACTACCGGGTAACCTGCCAGCGGACCAGCTTTCAGCTGTTCCTGGATGCCTTTATCAACGGCCGGGATGTATTCGCCAGGAATTACACCACCTTTGATGTCGTTGATGAACTCGTAACCTTTCGGGTTAGAGCCCGGCTCCAGCGGGTACATGTCGATCACAACGTGACCGTACTGACCACGACCACCAGACTGCTTGGCGTGTTTACCTTCGATATCGGTAACTTTCGCGCGAATCGCTTCACGGTAAGCAACCTGAGGTTTACCGACGTTCGCTTCAACGTTGAATTCACGCTTCATACGGTCAACGATGATGTCGAGGTGCAGCTCACCCATACCGGCGATGATGGTCTGGTTAGACTCTTCGTCAGTCCATACGCGGAATGACGGGTCTTCTTTAGCCAGACGACCCAGAGCCAGACCCATTTTTTCCTGGTCAGCTTTGGTTTTCGGCTCAACGGCGATGGAGATTACCGGCTCAGGGAATTCCATACGCTCCAGAATGATCGGCGCATCCGGGTCACACAGGGTGTCACCAGTGGTTACGTCTTTCAGACCGATAGCAGCAGCGATGTCGCCCGCGCGAACTTCTTTGATCTCTTCACGTTTGTTAGCGTGCATCTGTACGATACGACCGAAACGCTCACGTGCAGCTTTCACGGAGTTCAGTACGGTATCACCAGAGTTAACCACACCGGAGTACACACGGAAGAAGGTCAGGTTACCAACAAACGGGTCGGTAGCGATTTTGAACGCCAGTGCAGAGAACGGCTCTTCGTCGCTTGCGTGACGCTCAGCCGGGGTATCTTTACCGTCGTCCAGAATACCGTTGATTGCCGGAACATCAACCGGGGATGGCAGGTAATCAATTACCGCATCCAGCATCGCCTGAACACCTTTGTTCTTGAACGCAGAACCACAGGTTACCAGGATGATTTCGTTGTTCAGAACACGCTGACGCAGAGCTTTTTTGATCTCTTCTTCAGTCAGTTCTTCACCACCCAGGTATTTCTCCATCAGCTCTTCGGAAGCTTCCGCAGCGGACTCGATCAGGTTCTGGTGCCATTCGTCAGCCAGGTCCTGCATGTCAGCCGGGATATCTTCGTATTCGAAGGTAACGCCCTGGTCTGCATCGTTCCAGTTGATGGCTTTCATTTTCACCAGGTCAACAACACCGGTGAAACCTTCTTCAGCACCAATCGCCAGCTGCAGCGGAACCGGGTTCGCGCCCAGACGGGTTTTGATCTGACCAACAACTTTCAGGAAGTTCGCACCCATGCGGTCCATTTTGTTAACGAACGCAATGCGCGGAACTTTATATTTGTTTGCCTGACGCCATACGGTTTCAGACTGTGGCTGAACACCACCAACTGCGCAGTAAACCATTACCGCACCATCAAGAACACGCATGGAACGTTCTACTTCGATAGTGAAGTCAACGTGCCCCGGGGTGTCGATGATGTTTACACGGTGCGGTTCATACTGCTTAGCCATACCAGACCAGAATGCAGTAGTCGCAGCGGAAGTGATGGTGATACCACGTTCCTGCTCCTGCTCCATCCAGTCCATGGTAGCGGCGCCGTCATGAACTTCACCGATTTTGTGGTTTACACCGGTGTAGAACAGAATACGTTCGGTAGTAGTGGTTTTACCGGCGTCGATGTGCGCACTGATACCGATGTTACGGTAGCGTGCGATGGGTGTTGTACGAGCCATTTGATTCCTCGTTTATTTCTTTAGGCGTTCAGTTAAGTTATCCAGAGCGGGCGACTCATCTGAAGCGCCCGCCTGGTGACTATGACTCCGAAGGGATTACCAACGGTAGTGTGCGAACGCCTTGTTGGCTTCGGCCATACGGTGAACGTCTTCACGTTTCTTAACTGCAGTACCTTTGTTGTCTGCAGCATCAGTGAGTTCGTTCGCCAGGCGCAGAGCCATGGATTTATCACCGCGTTTACGAGCAGCTTCAACGATCCAACGCATTGCCAGAGCATTACGACGAACCGGACGAACTTCAACTGGAACCTGATAAGTAGAACCACCAACGCGGCGAGACTTAACTTCTACAGTCGGGCGCACGTTGTCGAGAGCGACTTCGAAAGCTTCCAGTTCATTTTTACCAGAGCGCTGAGCCAGGGTCTCCAGCGCGCTGTATACGATTGCTTCTGCAGTAGATTTTTTACCATCTACCATCAGGATATTGACAAATTTAGCCAGCAGTTCTGATCCGAACTTCGGATCCGGCAGAATTTTACGCTGACCAATGACGCGACGACGTGGCATGGAAATACTCCGTTGTTAATTCAGGATTGTCCAAAACTCTAAGAGTTTAGTATGACATTAAGGTAAATCAGTTTGGCCTTACTTAACGGAGAACCATTAAGCCTTAGGACGCTTCACGCCGTACTTGGAGCGAGCCTGCTTACGGTCTTTAACGCCGGAGCAGTCAAGCGCACCACGAACGGTGTGGTAACGAACACCCGGAAGGTCTTTAACACGACCGCCACGGATCAGGATCACGGAGTGCTCCTGCAGGTTGTGACCTTCACCACCGATGTAGGAGGTGACTTCGAAACCGTTAGTCAGACGCACACGGCAAACTTTACGCAGTGCGGAGTTCGGTTTCTTAGGAGTGGTGGTATATACGCGAGTACATACGCCACGTTTCTGCGGGCAGGCTTCCAGCGCAGGCACGTTGCTCTTTGCAACTTTGCGTGCGCGTGGTTTGCGTACCAGCTGGTTAATTGTTGCCATTAAATAGCTCCTGGTTTTAGCTTTTGCTTCGTAAACACGTAATAAATCGCCTCATATAATATGAGGACGCAGAATTTTAGGGCGGTGCCGAAAAGGTGTCAAGAAATATACAACGATCCCGCCATCACCAGGCCAGCTGACCGGCATGTTTTACCGTGAGTCTGACGAAATCAGTATAGCTAACCCTACCGACACTGTCCGCAATTTGACCAGCCAGCCCGCGGGCGTCAACGTCGTCTTGCAGCACATAGAGGGTTATGGGGGCGGATTGCAGGATCTCAAGGAAGCGACCGCCGGCGATGGCCGCCGTGACGCCATCAGACAGCAATAACAGATCGTCGCCGTGATCCATCACGCGAAGCATTGCTGCGATATCGGCATGCCAGGGAGAAACACTGAGCGTATGGAGCATGGGGACCTCAGAAACGCAAAATCACATCAAATTCATGCAGACGGGCGCGCAGGGCATCCGGCGCCAGGCATTCGACATCCACCGCCCACGGAGTAGCGGGGTCCAGACCGCGCTCCCGCGCGGAGTCGGCACACAGCCAGCACTGATCGATGTCATACAGTGACAGCAGTTTAAAGGTGGCTATGTAGTCGCGAGCCAGCACTGCACCCGGCCGTTGATCGGGCAGCAGTTGAAAAACGCCGTCGCCTACAAAGAACACGCCAATCTCGTCGGTGAGCGCGGAGGTTGCTAATAAGGCATCGAGCCCTTCCCTGCCGGCGGCGCTGCCGTGCGGCGCGGAGGAAAAAATAAAAGCCACACGTTTCATCAGAACTGCACCATCCGATCGCAAGTGAGCGCGGCTTCCGCCAGCGCGCCGAGCCCGCTCAGCGTGAAGCCGGGTTGCAAATTGTGGCTGGCCAGCGCGAGCTGTTGCGCCTCACGCTCGTCCGTTACGCCTCGACGCAAGGCAGCCGCCACGCAGATGTGTAGTGCCACACCTTGTTCATCGTGCAATGATTGCCACGCGCGCACCAGATCGAACTCATCGCTGGCGGGCGCCGTCAGTTGGTTAGCGTTGAGCACGCCTTCGCGATAGAAAAAAACGCATGCCAGTTCATGACCTTCCTGCAATACGGCCTGGGCAAACTGCCAGGCGCTGCTCGCCTGCTGGGTCCCATAGGCAGGGCCAGTCACCGTGAGGGCAAAACGCATTACTTATCCAGCCCCTGGAAATCGCCGCTCTTGAACTGGCGGATATAGAGGTAGACGGTATGCTTGGAGATATTCAGACGATCGGCCACCTGGTTAATGGCGTCTTTGATATCGAAGATCCCTTTTTCGTAGAGATTCAGCACGATTTGGCGGTTTTTCGCATTATTAGACACGCTGCGATCGGCGTTCACCTCTTCAATGGTGAATTCCAGCGTCTGCGCGACCAGATCGTCAACCGAGGAAGCAAAGTTCACCGGTGAGTTGACCTCCGGCGTTTCTGGCGGAATAAAGGTGCTCATGATCTGTGAAAAAGGCACATCCAGATTCATGTTGATGCACAGCAGACCGATCACCCGATGATCGCGATTGCGAATGGCTATCGTCACCGACTTCATCAGTACGCCGCTTTTGGCACGGGTGAAGTAGCATTTGGAAACGCTGCTATCGGCGCCCGTCATATCGTGCAGCATGCGCAGCGCAAGATCGGTAATCGGTGAACCGATTTGGCGGCCGGTATGTTCACCATTGGCGATACGGATGGCAGAGCATTTAAGATCCTGCAAAGAATGCAGCACGATTTCACAGTGCGAACCGATGAGCATCGCCAACCCGTCCACCACCGCTTCATAAGATTTAAGAATATCGAAATCGGTCTGGTCAAAGGGACGTTGATCCAGCAGGTCAAGCTCGCTGGTTTCGTTGGTTAAAAGCGACCTGGACATGAAAAAAAGCACTCCTTTTCAGGAGCCTGTCGTTATTGTCAGGGCAGGCTCATCATCATTATTAAGCTATCTAAAGTAATACAGCGCCTGAGGATCTTTCCAGTTTTAATTATATCTGCGCTCAATAAAAAAGCCGCCGCCTCTGACGAGACGGCGGCCTGAACCCGATTACTTCTTAGCGTCAGCGTTCGCGTCTGCGGCTTTCGCGTCGCCAGCGGCTTCCGGCTGTGCATCCGCCTTCGGCGCCGGTTTGATATCCAGCAGTTCTACGTCAAAGACCAGCGTAGAGTTGGCCGGGATCCCCGGAACGCCGGTTTTGCCGTAAGCCAGATCCGGTGGAATGACCAGCTTGATTTTACCGCCTTTCTTGATGTTCTTCAGGCCTTCCGTCCAGCCCGGGATCACGCCGTCCAGGCGGAAAGAGAGCGGCTCACCGCGGGTATAAGAGTTATCAAACTCTTTACCGTCGATCAGGGTGCCTTTGTAGTTAACCACCACGGTGTCGCTGTCTTTCGGCGCATCACCAGTGCCTTCTTTCTCGACTTTATACAGCAGGCCAGTTTTCGATGTTTTCACGCCCTTCTCTTTAGCAAAGCTATCGCGGAAGGTTTTGCCTTTGGCTTCGTTCTCAGTCGCGTCTTTTTCCATTTTCTGCTGAGCCGCGGTCTTCACGCGCGTTTCAAAGGCCTGCAGAGTCTGTTCGATCTCCTGGTCGGACAGCTTGCTCTTATCGGCAAACGCGTCCTGTACGCCGGCGATCAGCTGGGCTTTGTCCAGCTTAATGCCCAGCTTTTCTTGTTCTTTCAGGGAGTTTTCCATGTAACGCCCGAGAGACGCGCCCAGTGCATAGGCAGATTTCTGATCGTCATTTTTAAATGCCGATTTACTCTCAGCCGCTGGGGCTGCCTTCGCCGCCGTATCTGCAGCAAAGGTCAGCGGTGCATTCAGGGCGACGGCCATTGTGGTCGCCAGCAGCGTTACTTTAAACAGTGATTTCATCCATTTCTCCAGGGCCGGGGCCTCTCACCCCAGGGTTATCGTAAAAAGCAAAAAACGTACTATAGAACGTTGCCGTTAAAATCTACATACGGACGTTCCTGAATATCGCCTCTTTTAGGACTATTTTTGTATGAATAAGTTTCCTGTCAGACGCAGCGATGCTGCGCGAAAAGAGAAACTTAAGTAGAATCCGCTCGCAGGATCAGACTAAAGAGGTTACCCATGCACGATAGCACATTAGAAACGCGCCTTGCAGAGCTGGAAAGCCGGCTGGCGTTTCAGGAAATCACCATCGAAGACCTCAATAAAACCGTGACCGCCCACGAGATAGAGATGGCGAAGATGCGGGAGCATATGCGTCTGATGATCGAGAAACTGAAGGCGACCCAACCGTCCCATATCGCCTCTCAGGCAGAAGAGACGCCGCCTCCCCATTATTGAGACGTAAAAAAAGCGGGTTTCCCCGCTTTTTTTGGCTATCCGCGCGAACGCGACGCCATTAGTGGCAACCGCAACCGCCGTTACCGCAACCACCTTTGCCGTGTTCATGGTCGTGACCATGATCGTGGCCGTGGCCGCCGCAGCAACCGTCATGACCATGGTCATGATCGTGATCGTGGCCATGAGCGCCATGCACGTGACCATGCTCCAGCTCTTCAGCCGTTGCTTCACGAATAGCGACAACTTCCACATTGAACTTCAGGTTCTGGCCAGCCAGCATGTGGTTGCCATCAACCACAACGTGGTCGTCTTCAACTTCAGTGATTTCTACCGGTACTGGACCCTGATCGGTTTCCGCCAGGAAGCGCATGCCAACCTGCAGTTCATCAACGCCCATAAAGACGTCTTTCGGTACACGCTGCACCAGGTTTTCGTCATACTGGCCGTAAGCGTCGTTAGCGCCGACAGCTACGTCAAATTTGTCGCCCACTTCGTGGCCATCCAGCGCGTTTTCCAGGCCGGAAATCAGGGAGCCGTGACCGTGCAGGTAATCCAGCGGCGCGCTTACCGGAGACTCATCAACCAACACACCGTCTTCTGTACGTACCTGATAGGCCAGGCTGACCACCAGGTCTTTTGCTACTTTCATGATATCTCCTGAGATGGGAAGAATAGTGGCGCAGATTGTAGCGGAATTCTGCAGCCGTGTACCCTCTAGCTTAAAAAAAGCCGACGGATAACGCTAGTCGGGATGAAAAATGCCAATCACCTGCTCCTCTTTGCGTACATGCTCGCGGGCCTCTTTATCCGCCTCACGCATTTGGTGACCACACTTAACGCATTCAACGACATCGACATTATTCTCACGCCACATCGCCAGCGAATCCTGCGCCTGGCACGCCGGACATTTCGCCCCGGCAATAAAACGTTTACGCACTGCCATATGATTTACCTTTATTCAAACTCGTCCCAGCCGTCCAGCTGCCGACTTTCTTTCTGCATTTCACGCTGAAAAATCTCTTCCAGTTCGCGTCGGGCTTCCCGCACGCGAGATACCTGTACCGTATCAGTATGCACTGGCATTAACTCGCGCAGCATTCGCATATCGAGCCGTCGGAAGTGCAGTTGCGCGCGCTGGGCCTGGTGAGGATGCATCCCCAGGGTGATGAGCGCTTTGCGCCCCAGTTCCAGTGCACTGGAGAAGGTTTCACGAGAAAACTGCGTCACACCGGCCTGCAGCAGCTCATGCGCCTCAACGCGACCGCGTGCGCGGGCCAGAATATGCAGATGTGGAAAGTGTTGTTGACACATTTCCACCAGCCGCATAGTGTCTTCCGGCTCATTACAGGTGATGACAATCGACTGCGCCTCTTCCGCTCCCGCCGAGCGCAGCAGCTCCAGCTGGGTAGCGTCGCCAAAATAGACTTTGTAGCCATAGTTTCGCATCAGATTCACCGCGCTGATGTCCCGCTCCAGCACTGTAATACGCATCTTATTGGCCATCAGCAGGCGACCGATAACCTGACCAAAGCGACCAAACCCGACAATAATCACCTGCGGCTTGTCATCCTCCACCCACGGCGCCTCATCGGTATCATCTGCCGGATTCAGCCGTCGCGACAATAGCTTATCTATCCCCTTCATCAGCAGCGGCGTCGTCATCATCGACAACGTCACCGCCACCAGCAGCAGCGCCATCTGGTCATGCTGGAACAACCGCTGAGAGGCGGGCAGCGAAAAGAGGACAAACGCGAACTCACCGCCCTGGCTTAATACGCCCGCAAACTGCATCCGCTCTGAACTTCGCAGGCCATAGAGACGGGCCAGCAGATAGAGCACCAGCATTTTTACCGCCACCAGCACCGCCACGCTCACCGCCACCCACAGCAGATGGGTATACAGCACGCCAAGGTTCAGCGCCATGCCGACGGAGATAAAGAACAGCCCAAGCAGCAGCCCCTTGAACGGATCGATAGCGATTTCCAGTTCGTGGCGATACTCGCTTTCCGCCAGCAGCACGCCGGCGATAAAGGTACCAAGCGCCATCGACAACCCCAGCGCCTCCATAAACAGCGCCGACCCAAGGACCAGCAGTAGCGTGGCGGCAGTAAACACTTCCCTGACCCCTGAGCTGGCGATGAAACGGAACACCGGCCGCAGCAGATAGCGTCCGCCAATCAGCATCCCGGCAAAGGCCAGGACCTTCATACCGACCGTCAGCCAGTTAACATGATCATCCGCGGAACCGGCCAGCAGGGGAACCAGCGCCAGCGCCGGGATCACCGCCAGATCCTGAAACAGCAGGACCGAAAAGCCTAACTGCCCCGATTCGCTGCGGCTCATTCCCTTCTCACGCATCAGCTGCAGCGCCATGGCGGTGGAAGACATCGCCAGGCCGATCCCGCCGACCACCGCCGCCTGCCATGAAAACCCGGTCGTCATCAGCAATCCACCGAGGATCGCCGCGCTGAGCATCACCTGCGCCGCGCCAACGCCGAAGATAGAGCTTCGCAGCCGCCATAGCTTGGCCGGATTAAGCTCCAGGCCGATGATAAACATCAGAAACACTACACCGAGCTCAGAGAAATGGAGAATTTCATCCACATCGCTGATAAACCCAAGTCCCCACGGGCCAATCGCAATCCCGGCCAGCAGATAGCCCAGCACCGCGCCAATACCCAATCTTGAGGCCAGAGGTACGGCAATAACGGCGGCGAACAAAAAAAGAACGCCCGCCAGCAGCAAATCAGATCCCGCCATGTATACCTCCGGCGGTAAGGGGATTGGCCAGCCAGTCCCGGTAGGCTCGAGCGCGGCTACGCAATTCCTCTGGCTGTTGCCGCCGGGCCCAGTAGACAATAATGGGGCTCATCCAGTGCATACGGCACATGCCGGCGGTCAGTTCAAAAGGACGTAAAATATCGTTCATCGGATAGCGATTGGCATCGCGACGGTAGGCGCTCTCAGGTTCACCGGTGGTGATCACACTACGCCAGTACTTTCCCGCCAGTTCGTTTCCTCCGGCACCGCTGGCGAAGCCGCGGCTTAACACACGATCCAGCCACTCCTTGAGCAGCGCCGGACAGCTCCAGGTATATAAAGGATGCTGGAAAACAATCACCTCATGCTGGCGCAGCAGGTCCTGTTCATGAGCGATATCGATAAAAAAATCCGGATAGTGCGCGTAAAGATCGTGCACGGTGACGTTCGGCAACTGTAAGGCCGGCTCTAATAAAACCCGGTTGGCCACGGAATCATGAGATTCTGGGTGGGCATACAGCAGCAACACTTTCGCTGTCTGAGACATCATTCCCCTCCCGTAGGTCTTCTGGCGGCCTGCGCAGCCCCGGTGTTCTGACACCGCCAGAATGACTTTGTGTATCGTCTTCGTTTTGGGCTACCATGGCGGCCCGGTGAAGCGATTCGCTTCCACACTACATTATCATAATGACAAATTAACATAGTCTGAACATACGGCGCCTTATGATTGTTTTCTCCTCGTTACAAATTCGTCGCGGCGTACGCGTCCTGCTGGACAACGCCACCGCTACCATCAACCCTGGCCAAAAGGTCGGTCTGGTGGGCAAAAACGGCTGCGGGAAATCGACGCTGCTATCGCTTTTGAAAAACGAGATAAGCGCTGACGGCGGCAGTATGACCTTTCCAGGCAGCTGGCAGCTGGCATGGGTGAATCAGGAAACCCCGGCGCTGCCTCAGCCGGCTATCGATTATGTTATTGATGGCGATCGTGAATACCGCCAGCTGGAAGCCGCGCTCCAGCAGGCAAATGAGCGCAACGACGGCCATGCCATCGCCACGGTCCACGGCAAGCTGGACGCCATCGACGCCTGGACCATCCGTTCGCGCGCTGCCAGCCTGCTGCACGGTCTGGGATTCAGCAACGAACAGCTGGAGCGGCCGGTCAGCGATTTTTCCGGCGGCTGGCGTATGCGCCTTAACCTCGCCCAGGCGCTGATTTGCCGATCCGATCTGCTGCTGCTCGATGAACCGACTAACCACCTCGACCTCGATGCCGTCATCTGGCTCGAAAAATGGCTTAAGGGTTACACAGGGACGCTGATCCTGATCTCCCACGATCGCGATTTTCTCGATCCTATCGTCGACAAAATTATCCATATCGAACAGCAGACGATGTTTGAGTACACCGGTAACTACAGCTCGTTCGAAGTGCAGCGCGCTACCCGTCTCTCTCAGCAGCAGGCGATGTACGAAAGCCAGCAGCAGCGCGTTGCGCATCTACAAAGCTATATCGACCGCTTCCGCGCTAAGGCCACCAAGGCCAAGCAGGCGCAAAGCCGTATCAAAATGCTCGAACGGATGGAGCTTATCGCCCCGGCGCACGTGGATAACCCGTTCCACTTCAGCTTCCGCCAGCCGGAGAGTCTGCCTAACCCGTTACTGAAAATGGAGAAAGTCAGCGCCGGTTACGGCGAGCGTATTATCCTCGACTCCATCAAGCTCAATCTGGTGCCGGGCTCGCGCATCGGCCTGCTGGGCCGCAACGGCGCCGGGAAGTCGACTCTGATTAAGCTGCTGGCGGGTGAACTCCAGCCGGTGAGCGGCGAGATCGGTCTCGCAAAAGGTATCAAGCTCGGCTACTTCGCCCAGCATCAACTGGAGTTCCTGCGTGCCGATGAGTCGCCGCTGCAGCACCTGGCGCGCCTGGCCCCGCAGGAACTGGAGCAGAAACTGCGTGATTATCTGGGCGGCTTTGGTTTCCAGGGCGATAAGGTCAGCGAAGAGACCCGCCGCTTCTCTGGTGGAGAAAAAGCGCGACTGGTACTGGCCCTGATCGTCTGGCAGCGCCCTAACCTGCTGCTGCTCGATGAACCGACCAACCACCTTGACCTCGATATGCGTCAGGCCTTAACCGAAGCGCTGATCGACTTTGAAGGGGCGCTGGTTGTCGTGTCGCACGATCGTCACCTGATCCGTTCCACCACCGACGATCTGTACCTCGTCCATGACGGTAAAGTCGAGCCGTTCGACGGCGATCTGGAAGATTATCAGCAGTGGCTCAGCGATTCGCAAAAACAGGAATCACAGAGCAGCGACGCGCCAAAAGAGAGCGGCAACAGCGCCCAGGCGCGCAAGGACCAGAAGCGTCGGGAAGCGGAACTGCGCAGCCAGACCCAACCGCTGCGCAAAGAGATCGCCCGTCTGGAAAAAGAGATGGACAAGCTCAACGCGCAGTTGGCCAGTGCGGAAGAAAAACTTGGCGACAGTGAGCTTTATGACGCCTCACGTAAAGCCGAGCTGACCGAATGCCTGCAGCAGCAGGCCAGCGCGAAGTCCGGGCTGGAGGAGTGTGAAATGGCCTGGCTGGAGGCCCAGGAGCAGCTGGAGCAGATGCTTCAGGAAGGCTAATATTGACTTCCTCATCCTGCCTGCGCGTACGATGCCGCTGGCAGGGTGGGTTTCTGCCCTCTCCATGGCCTGCCATCAGTGACATCAATGATTTGTTTTTGCTGTAACCTGGCGTCGCTGGCCACAAGACCACATATTGGCTAACCCCTGTGCGCCCTGCGCGGTATAGTCATCATCACGTTTATTAATTGTTCTGGTGCTATGGTTGAAATCATCCCCACAGACATGACGCCCCCCGAAAACGATTCGCGTGAGTTCCATCCGATGCGCGGCGTGGGCAATCGTCATCTGCAAACCATGCTGCCGCGGCTGATTCGCCGTAAATTGCGCTTTACCCCGCACTGGCAGCGCCTTGAGCTGCCAGACGGCGATTTTGTCGATCTAGCCTGGAGCGAAGACCCGCATCAGGCGCGCCATAAGCCGCGCCTCGTCGTCTTTCATGGTCTCGAAGGAAGCCTGCACAGCCCGTACGCCCATGGTCTGATCCATGCGGCGATGCAGCGCGGCTGGCTGGGCGTGGTTATGCATTTCCGCGGCTGCAGCGGCGAACCTAACCGCAATAACCGCATCTATCACTCCGGCGAAACAGAAGATGGCACCTGGTTTCTGCACTGGCTACAGCGCGAGTTTGGTCCCGCGCCGACTGCGGCCGTCGGCTATTCACTAGGCGGCAATATGCTGGGCTGCCTGCTGGCAGAAGAAGGCGACCGCTGCCCGCTGGATGCGGCGGTGATCGTCTCCGCGCCTTTTATGCTGGAAGCCTGCAGCTATCATATGGATAAGGGCTTCTCGCGGGTTTATCAGCGCTATCTGCTCAATCTGTTAAAAGCCAATGCCTCACGCAAGCTGAAAGCGTATCCTGGCTCACTGCCTGTCGATTTACGCCAGCTTAAAGGGATGCGCCGCATCCGGGAATTTGACGATATGATCACCGCCAAAATCCATGGTTTCGCCGATGCGCTGGATTATTACCGGCAATGCAGCGCCATGCCGCGGCTCAGCGATATCACTAAGCCAACGCTCATCATTCACGCGAAAGACGATCCATTTATGGATCACCACTCCATACCACCGCAGGAGCAACTGCCGGCGAACGTTGAGTATCAATTAACTGAGCAAGGCGGCCACGTTGGTTTCGTCGGCGGCACCCTGCGTAAGCCGGAGATGTGGCTGGAAAGACGCATCCCGGACTGGTTAAACCGTTGGCTGGAGGTCCCCGTATGATTATTCCCTGGCAGGATCTGGATCCCGAAACGCTGGATAACCTGATTGAAAGCTTTGTGTTACGTGAAGGCACCGATTATGGTGAACATGAACGTTCACTTGCCGATAAAGTCGCCGATGTAAAACAGCAGTTGAAACGCGGAGAGGCGGTTCTTGTGTGGTCGGAACTGCATGAGACGGTCAATATTATGCCGCGCGCGCTGTTTAACGGCTAAGGCGACGCCACTACATCGTTTAACCAGGGAGTTGTTATGTCTGCCAAACATCCGGTGATCGCCGTCACGGGCTCCAGCGGCGCGGGCACTACCACCACCAGCCTTGCCTTTCGCAAAATCTTCGCGCAGCTAAACCTGCACGCCGCGGAGGTGGAAGGCGATAGCTTTCATCGCTACACCCGCCCGGAAATGGACATGGCGATCCGCAAGGCGCGGGATCAGGGCAAACATATCAGCTACTTTGGCCCGGAGGCGAACGACTTTGGCCTGCTGGAGCAGACCTTTGTCGACTATGGCCGCCACGGAAAAGGCCAGTCGCGGAAATACCTGCATACCTATGACGAAGCCGTACCGTGGAATCAGGTGCCAGGGACTTTCACCCCCTGGCAGCCGCTGCCGGAGCCGACAGACGTACTGTTCTATGAGGGGCTGCACGGCGGGGTTGTCACGCCGCATCATGATGTCGCCAGCCATGTCGACCTGCTGGTCGGCGTAGTGCCTATCGTTAACCTCGAGTGGATCCAAAAGCTTATTCGCGACACCAGCGAGCGCGGCCACTCCCGGGAGGCGGTGATGGACTCAGTCGTCCGCTCGATGGAAGACTACATCAACTTCATTACCCCGCAATTTTCCCGCACCCATATCAACTTTCAGCGCGTGCCGACGGTAGACACTTCCAACCCGTTTGCCGCGAAAACTATTCCCTCGCTGGACGAGAGCTTTGTGGTGATCCATTTCCGTAACCTGCAGAATATCGACTTCCCCTGGCTGCTGGCGATGCTGCAGGGGTCGTTTATCTCGCACATGAACACGCTGGTGGTGCCGGGCGGTAAAATGGGGCTGGCGATGGAGCTTATCATGACGCCGCTGGTCGAGCGCCTGATGGAAGGCCGCAAGATCGGCTAACAGAAAAAACCCCGGCCAGGCCGGGGTTGAGATGCTTCACAACGGCAGGCGAAGACTACGCCTCGATCACTTCATAGGAGTGGGTGATCTTCACCGCTTTTTCCAGCATCAGCGCCACCGAGCAGTATTTCTCTGCCGACAGATCCACCGCCCGGGAGACCGCGGCATCTTTCAGCGCCTTACCGGTGACGATAAAGTGCAGATTAATATGCGTAAACAGACGCGGCGCCTCTTCGCGGCGCTCCGACGTCAGCTTCACTTCGCAGTTGGTCACCTCATGGCGACCTTTTTGCAGAATAGAAACCACATCGATCGCACTGCAACCGCCCGCCGCCATCAGCACCATCTCCATCGGGCTGGGTGCCTTATCCCCGGAGTTGCCATCCATCAGAATCTGGTGTCCTGACGCGGACTCCCCGATAAAGGTTAACCCTTCAACCCATTTCACACGCGCTTGCATAAAATTTAACTCCAGTATCGCAATTTTCCTGTCAGATTACGCGCACATAACAATTCTCGCAACGGAAGGCGACCTGCGTCATGCTGAAGCGAGACACCAGGAGACATGCGGCGAAAGCTATGCTAAAACAGTCTGGATGCTACAGTATTACATTGATGTACTGCATGTATGCAGAGGAGTTCACATTACGGGCTGTCGAAAAATCATCAGCCAGCTTCCCAGGTATAGGGAAACAATACGATTGCATGCCCGGACGCCGTGTAGTGTCGGCGCCCGGAGATAGCTTATAACAGAGGATAACCGCGCATGGTGCTTGGCAAACCGCAAACAGACCCTACCCTTGAATGGTTCTTGTCTCATTGCCACATTCATAAGTACCCATCAAAGAGCACGCTGATCCACCAGGGTGAAAAAGCAGAAACGCTGTACTACATCGTTAAAGGCTCCGTGGCTGTACTCATCAAGGATGAAGAAGGTAAAGAGATGATCCTCTCCTACCTCAACCAGGGCGATTTCATCGGTGAATTAGGCCTGTTTGAAGAGGGTCAGGAGCGTAGCGCCTGGGTACGGGCGAAAACCGCATGTGAAGTGGCCGAAATCTCTTATAAGAAATTCCGTCAGCTGATCCAGGTTAACCCGGACATTCTGATGCGTCTCTCTTCGCAAATGGCTCGCCGTCTGCAGGTCACGTCTGAGAAAGTGGGCAACCTCGCCTTCCTCGACGTGACGGGCCGTATCGCCCAGACGCTGCTGAACCTGGCGAAGCAACCTGATGCCATGACCCACCCGGACGGTATGCAAATTAAAATTACCCGTCAGGAAATTGGTCAGATCGTCGGCTGCTCTCGTGAAACGGTTGGCCGTATTTTGAAAATGCTGGAAGATCAGAACCTGATTTCCGCACACGGTAAAACTATCGTCGTCTACGGCACCCGTTAAGTTGCTAAGCGGCGTATTGCTCCTGCAGTACGCCGTTTTTGTTTTTCCCTCATGTGGCGCAGGCTGATTTACCACCCGGAAGTCAACTATGCACTGCGGCAAACGCTGGTGCTGTGTCTGCCTGTGGCCATCGGTCTTCTGCTCGGCCATCTCCAGCAGGGGCTGTTGTTTTCCTTAGTGCCCGCCTGCTGCAACATTGCCGGTCTTGATACCCCACATAAGCGCTTTTTCAAACGTCTGATTATCGGCGGCTGTCTGTTTGCCGGATGCAGTCTGGTGGTGCAGTTGCTGCTCGCTCAGGCCATTCCCCTGCCGCTTATTCTCAGCGGCCTGGCGCTATTGCTCGGCGTCACCGCGGAGATCAGTTCGCTGCACGCGCGCCTGCTGCCCGCGTCGCTGATCGCCGCTATCTTTACCCTGAGCCTGGCGGGCAATATGCCCATCTGGGAACCACTGCTGATCTACGCTTTCGGTACGCTGTGGTACGGCGTGTTTAACTGGCTCTGGTTCTGGCTGTGGCGCGAACAGCCGCTGCGGGAGTCGCTCAGCCTGCTTTACCGGGAACTGGCTGACTATTGTGAAGCCAAATACAGTCTGTTGACCCAGCATACCGATCCGTCGACCGCCCTGCCGCCGCTGCTCACCCGCCAGCAGAAGGTAGTCGACCTGATTACCCAGTGCTATCAGCAGATGCATATGCTGGCCGCCAACCAACGCAACGACCACAAGCGTCTGCTGCGGGCGTTCCAGGTTGGGCTGGATCTACAGGAACATATTTCGGTTAGCCTGCATCAGCCAGAAGAGGTACAAAAGCTGGTGGAACGCAGCCATGCCGAAGCGGTGATCCGCTGGAATGCGCAAACCGTCGCTGCCCGCCTGCGCGTGCTGGCGGATGATATTCTCTATCATCGCTTTCCGCAGCGTTTTCAGATGGATAAACAGATTGAGGCTCTGGAAAAGATCGCCCGCCAGCATCCGGACAACCCGGTCGGTCAGTTCTGCGCCTGGCACTTTAGCCGTATCGCCCGGGTGCTGCATACCCAGCGCCCCCTGTATGCCCGGGATCTGATGGCCGACAAAGAGCGTCGTTTACCGCTGTTTCCCGCGCTAAAGAACTATCTGTCGCTGAAATCACCCGCACTGCGCAATGCCGCGCGCATCAGCGTCATGCTGAGCGTCGCCAGCCTGATGGGCAACGCCCTGCATTTGCCGAAGCCCTACTGGATCCTGATGACGGTGCTCTTCGTCACGCAAAATGGCTATGGCGCCACGCGGGTGCGAATTGTTCACCGGGCGGCGGGAACGCTCGCCGGCCTGGTCATCGCCGGGCTAACCTTGCACTTTCACGTTCCGGAGAGCTATACCCTGAGCGGGATGCTGCTGATTACCCTGCTCAGCTATCTGATCATCCGTAAACACTATGGCTGGGCGATGGTAGGCTTTACGGTGACGGCGGTGTATACCCTGCAACTGCTGACGCTCAACGGCGAACAGTTTATTGTCGCCCGGCTTATCGACACGCTTATCGGCTGCCTGATCGCCTTCGGCGGGATGGTCTGGCTGTGGCCGCAGTGGCAGAGCGGCCTGCTGAAAAAAAACGCCCACGATGCGCTGGAGGCCGACCAGCAGGCGATTCGCCTGATCCTCAGCGCCGATCCAAAAGCCCCCGCGCTGGCCTATCAACGCATGCGCGTCAACCAGGCGCATAACGCGCTCTACAACTCCCTGAATCAGGCGATGCAGGAGCCCGGTTTTAATACCCACTACCTGGAAGATATGAAGCTGTGGGTGACGCACAGTCAGTTTATCGTCGAACACATCAACGCTATGACCACCCTGGCCCGGGAGCATACGATGCTCACCCCGGATCTTGCCCAGCGCTATCTCGAATCTTGTGAGATTGCCTTGCAACGCTGCCAGCAGCGGCTGGACAGCGATGGTCCCGGCAGCGCAGGGGATGCCAATATTCTGGAGTCGCCGGAAACAGAGGTGCCGAACGGTCCGTTAAGTACCCTGGAGCAGCACCTGCAACGCATTCTGGGCCATCTGAACACCATGCATACCATATCGTCAGTAGCATGGCGTCAGCGGCCGCATCATGGCATCTGGCTGCGGAAAATCAGCCGTTAATCACCTTTGCCACTGCCTGGGCAAAACGCGCCATCCCCTCGGCAATATCCTGCTCGTCGATGATCAGCGAGGGAACAAAACGCATCACGTCCGGCCCGGCGTTGAGCACCATGACGCCGGCTTGCGCAGCGGCATAGAGGAAATCACGCGCGCGGCCCTTGTGCTGCGGCTTGAGTTCGGCGCCAATCAGCAGGCCCATCCCGCGAATATCACTGAACAGATCAAATTCAGCATCCAGCTGCTGCAGGTGTTTGACGAACAGTTCGCGCTTCGCGCTCACGCCATCCAGCACCGCCGGGGTATTGATTAGATCGAAGGCGGCGTTGGCGACCGCGCAGGCCAGCGGGTTGCCGCCGTAGGTTGAGCCATGGGAACCCGCATGGAAGGCGCTGGCGATCTCATGGGTGGTCAGCATGGCGCTGACCGGGAAGCCGCCGCCGAGCGCTTTGGCGCTGGTCAGAATATCCGGCGTCACACCGTAATGCATATAGGCGAACAGCGATCCGGTACGTCCCATACCGCACTGCACTTCATCAAAGACTAACAACGCCTGGTGCTGATCGCACAGCTCACGCAGCCCCTGCAGGAAGGCCGGCGTCGCTGCCGTCACGCCGCCTTCGCCCTGAATCGGCTCCACCACCACTGCGCAAGTGTGGTCATCCATCACCGCTTTTACCGCCTGCAGGTCGTTGAAGGGAACATGGACAATATCCGCCGGTTTCGGGCCGAAACCATCGGAGTACTTCGGCTGCCCACCGACGGAAACGGTAAACAGGGAGCGGCCATGGAAGGCATTATGGAAGGCAATGATTTTGGTTTTATACGGGCTATGGCGGGTCACCGCATAGTGACGCGCCAGCTTAAAGGCCGTTTCATTGGCTTCCGTACCGGAGTTCATAAACACCACGCGCTCGGCGAAGGTGGCCTCGACAAGTTTACGTCCCAGACGCAGCGCTGGCTCATTGGTAAAGACGTTGCTGGTGTGCCACAGCGTTTCGCCCTGCTCGTGGAGCGCCGCTACCAGCGCCGGGTGGCAATGGCCGAGCGCCGTCACCGCGATACCGCCGGCAAAATCAACATACTCTTTGCCCTGCTGATCCCAGACGCGGCTGCCTTTCCCTTTCACCGGGATGAATTCTGCTGGTGCATAAATCGGCAAAATAACTTCATCGAATGTGGCGCGGGTGATTGCCGGTTGTTCAGTTGCCATGTCTTGCCCATCCCTCTTCGTTATGCAGATGTAATCATGAAAATATAATCACAAAATATGCATAAAAAATCAGTCAATGGCAACTGAAAATCACCGCTTCAGAAAGTTTTCCAGCAATTGATGGCCCTGCTCGCTGAGGATGCTTTCCGGATGAAACTGCATGCCCTCAAGATCCCAGTCGCGGTGGCGGATCCCCATAATCTCAGCGCTGGCGCTGCGGGCGGTGACGATAAACTCGGGCGGGAGCGTCGGCGGGTCAATCACCAGCGAGTGATAACGGGTCACCGTCAGGGGATTATTCAGCCCCTGAAACACCCCTTCGCCGTTATGCTCAATAAGCGAGGTTTTACCATGCATCACCTGTGCCGCCCGTACGATGGTCGCGCCAAACGCCTGGGCTATCGCCTGGTGCCCGAGACAGACGCCCAGTAGCGGCGTTTTCCCCGCATAGTGGCGGATAACCGCGAGGGAAATCCCCGCCTCATTCGGCGTGCAGGGGCCTGGCGAGATCACGATTTTCTCCGGCGCCAGCGCCGCTATCTCCTCCAGCGTCAACGCATCATTGCGCCTGACCAGTACTTCCGCACCCAGTTCGCAGAAGTACTGATACAGATTCCAGGTGAAAGAGTCATAATTATCGATAAGCAGGATCATAGCGGCTCCGGAACAATCAAAACCGGGCTATTCTACTCAGATTCCCGCGCTTCGCTTACCACTTTGCGAAAGATCGCCACCAGCGGAGCCGGATCGCCCATCGCGCTCTGCTGGCAGGCCGCGCTCCAGCCGGCGGGGTCGACGTCACGCCAGTCAAGCAGGTAGCCGGCATGTATCGCCAGCTGTTCAAAGAAAATGCGCTGGGTCAGGCCATTGCCAAGACGAAAAGGATGCAGCACATTAATTTCGCCATAGAACCAGCTCAGGCGTTCGATAAAGGTCTCGCGCGGCAGGCCATTGAGATAATCCTCCTGCTCAAGGGCCTGCATCAGGGCGTTCCCCTCCTCCTCGATCCGGGCAAAGTGGCAGAACGGCGTATCGCCCAGATAGAGGTTCACTTCACGCAACCGGCCGGCCCAGTCAAACAGATCCTGATACAGCTGATGATGAATCGCGCACAGATAGGGTAAGCCGCGCACCCGCGGCCCCAGCGGCAAGGTTGCCGCCCGCAACGCCGTCATCTCAAAGGCGGCCTGTTGCAGATTTTTAGCCTGCCGGATGCCGAGGCGGTTGCGCAGGACATTCAGCGCCGGGTAGAGGTAAGGATCGCGTTCATCGCCGAATTTATCGCTCATACTCCCTCCGCAGCGTCGCCAGACGCGCCAGCGCCTCTTCGGCAGTCAACGTAACCAGCGGCACCGTCACGCCTTCAAGGCGACGACTGGCCTGAAAATTGGTATTGCGTGTCTGTTCCCAGAGTCGGGATTTTTGCTTTTCGGTGAGTGGACGCATCGTCGCCCCCCTTATCGTCCCCTGTGTGCCACAAGTATAAGCAGCAATTTCAGGTTATGCCGGGAGGCAACCGGGCGCGGCGATAGCACACCGCGCCGTGGAAGGATTAGGGCAGCACTTTCGCAGAGAGGATAACAACCGGTTTGGTCGGCACATTCTGGTATGGGCCGACGTTATGGGTCTGGACCTGGGAGATCTTATCCGCGACGTCCAAACCTTTCACTACCTTGCCAAACACCGCATAGCCAAAGTCGCGCTGACCATGGTCAAGGAAGGCGTTATCCGCCACGTTGATGAAGAACTGGCTGGTGGCGCTATCCTGATCGGCGGTACGCGCCATCGCGATGGTCCCGCGGGTGTTGCGCAGGCCGTTGTCTGCTTCATTCTTGATCGGCGGGTTAGGCTGTTTCTGCTGCATCTGCTCGTTAAAGCCGCCGCCCTGCACCATGAAACCCGGGATCACGCGGTGGAAGGTGGTGTTGTTGTAGAAGCCGCTGTTGACGTACTTCAGGAAGTTATCCACGGAAATCGGGGCTTTCTGACTGTTTAACTCAAGCTCAATGTTCCCTGCCGAGGAGGTCAGCAGCACATGCGGATCGCCCTTTGCCGCCATGGCCGGGGAGAACGCTGAAATGGCGAAAACGGCAGCCATCGCCGCCAGTGTTGATTTGAGCATGGAAATTCCTTAACGGAGCAGAATAAAAGCGAGTGCCTTGATTCTAAAGAGCCTTTGCATCCTGGGCCAGCCTTTTACCAAATTTTACTTAGCTGTAATAATTGTAACCGCGCAAACGTTCTCCTGTGCGGCGAATAAAGTGTGATGCATGTCACATTAAACCATGCAAAAGATAACCACTTTCACAATAAACATTTGATTACATCACCTGAACGAATAAAATCTGTCCGCCCGGCGCAGCGTCAACGCGCTTTACCTTTCTATTCACAGGCCAGTCATGACTAACAGCAACCGTATTAAGCTCACATGGATCAGCTTCTTCTCCTACGCCCTGACCGGCGCGTTGGTGATCGTCACCGGGATGGTGATGGGTAACATTGCGGATTATTTCCATCTGCCCGTTTCCAGTATGAGCAACACCTTTACCTTTCTGAACGCCGGTATTCTGATCTCTATCTTCCTCAATGCCTGGCTGATGGAAATCGTGCCGCTGAAAACTCAGCTGCGCTTTGGCTTTATTCTGATGGTGCTGGCGGTGGCCGGCCTGATGCTCAGCCACAGCCTGGCGCTGTTTTCCGCGTCGATGTTCGTTCTCGGCCTGGTGAGCGGGATCACCATGTCGATCGGGACCTTCCTGATCACCCATATGTATGAAGGCCGTCAGCGCGGAGCGCGTCTGCTGTTTACCGACTCCTTCTTTAGCATGGCGGGAATGATTTTCCCGATGGTCGCCGCCGTCCTGCTGGCGCGCAGCATCGAGTGGTACTGGGTCTACGCCTGTATTGGTCTGGTGTATGTCGCCATTTTCGTCCTGACTTTCGGCTGTGATTTTCCGGTGTTGGGCAAAAAAGCGCAGAGCGAAAACAGCCAGCCGGTAGTGAAAGAGAAGTGGGGCATCGGCGTGCTGTTCCTCTCCGTTGCGGCGCTGTGCTACATCCTCGGTCAGCTGGGCTTTATCTCCTGGGTACCGGAATATGCGAAGAGCCTGGGCATGAGCCTCGGGGATGCCGGTAAACTGGTGAGCGATTTCTGGATGTCCTACATGATCGGCATGTGGTCATTCAGCTTCATCCTGCGCTTCTTCGACCTGCAGCGTATCTTAACCGTCCTCGCCGGGCTCGCGACGGTGCTGATGTACCTGTTTATCAATGGTTCCCCGGAGCATATGCCGTGGTTTATTCTGACCCTGGGCTTCTTCTCCAGCGCCATCTACACCTCGATCATTACGCTCGGCTCGCAGCAGACGCGGGTCGCTTCGCCGAAGCTGGTGAACTTTATCCTCACCTGCGGCACCATCGGCACCATGCTCACTTTCGTGGTCACCGGCCCGATTGTGGCTGCCAGCGGTCCACTGGCAGCGCTGCACACCGCTAACGGCCTCTATGCCGTGGTATTCGTGATGTGCTTTATCCTCGGCTTCGTCTCCCGTCACCGCCAGAACAACGCTCAGGCGGCGTCTCACTAAGCCTTCGGCCCCTTTGCGTCCGCAAGGGGGCTGTTCCTCATAAAAGAGAGCTCCTCGCCACCGCGGTCGGTCTGGATCCAGGTTTGCGCCAGCTGGGTGGTCGCGATCACCCTTCCCTGGCGAATTGACCAGCGCACAGGCACCTGGCAGCGGACGGCCTCAAAGCCATTCTCCGCCGGGAGAATGATCAGGTTAGCCGGGTTGCCGCTGACAATGCCGTAATCCTCCAGGCCAAACGTGCGGGCGCTGTTGGCGGTGATAAGCTTCAGACCGTCGTTGATCTGCTGGTAGCCCATCAGCTGGCAGACGTGCAGGCCCATATGCAGGACCTGCAGCATATTGCCGGTCCCCAGCGGGTACCACGGGTCAAAGACGTCATCATGACCAAAGCACACGTTGATCCCCGCCGCCATCAGCTCCTTCACCCGGGTAATCCCCCGTCGCTTAGGGTAGTCATCAAACCGGCCCTGCAGATGAATATTCACCAGCGGATTGGCGACAAAGTTGATACCGGAGAGCTTAAGCAGGCGGAACAGGCGCGAGGTATAAGCGCCATTATAGGAGTGCATGGCGGTGGTATGGCTGGCCGTCACCCGCGCCCCTATCCCCGCCTTTAACGCCAGCGCGGCAACGGTTTCAACAAAGCGCGACTGTTCATCGTCAATTTCATCGCAGTGAATATCCAGCGGGCGATCATATTTTTGCGCCAGCCGGAAGGCGATATGCAGCGACTCCACCCCATATTCACGGGTGAACTCAAAATGCGGGATGGCCCCAACGACGTCCGCCCCCAGCTTGAGGGCCTCCTCCAGCAGCGCCTCGCCGTTGGGGTAAGAGAGGATCCCCTCCTGTGGAAAAGCAACTATCTGCAACTCAACCCATGGCGCGACCTCCCGTTTGACCTCCAGCATCGCCTTCAGCGCTGTTAACGTGGGATCGGAGACGTCGACATGAGTGCGGACAAACTGCACGCCATTGGCGATCTGCCACTTCAGGGTTTTCCACGCCCGGGCTTTGACGTCCTCATGGCTGAGCAGCGCTTTTCGCTCCGCCCAGCGCTCAATCCCCTCGAACAGGGTGCCGGACTGGTTCCAGTGCGGCTCGCCGGCCGTCTGGGTGGTATCCAGGTGGATATGCGGCTCAATAAAAGGCGGGATCGCCAGCCCGCCGCGAGCGTTCAACACCTCGTAGCTTTCGTCGCGCGCCTCGCCCATCGGCGTGATCTCGCCAAAGCGGCCCTTATCAATCGCTATTTGCCACAGGCCGTCGCGGTCTGCCAGGCGTACGTTCTGAATTAACCAAAGCGGCGCTGCTGTCATATCACCTTCTCCATTCAATATGGCTAGTTTTCTGCCCAACCCCAATCGCGGCCCATCCAATTCTTGTACACAAAATCAGCAAAAAGGAAAAGCCAGCGTTTTCCATAACTTAGAAAAATACAGACAAATCAATTATATACCCATTAAGTGGTAGGTGAAGTTGTCATTGATTTGCATCAATAAGCCTGATGGCTGAATCGTTAAGGTAGGCGGTAATAGAAAAGAAATCGAGGCAAAAATGAGCAAAGTCAGAATCGCTATCATCGGTAACGGCATGGTTGGCCATCGCTTTATCGAAGAGCTTCTCGATAAGGCGCCTGCCGGACAGTTCGACATTACCGTGTTCTGTGAAGAACCGCGTATCGCCTACGACCGTGTCCACCTGTCGTCTTATTTCTCCCACCATACCGCAGAAGAGCTGTCGCTGGTGCGCGAAGGTTTCTATGAGAAACACGGCGTCAAGGTGCTGGTCGGCGAACGGGCGATCACCATCAACCGCCAGGAGAAGGTGATCCACTCCAGCGCCGGGCGCACCGTGTTCTACGACAAGCTGATTATGGCGACCGGCTCATACCCCTGGATCCCGCCGATTAAAGGCGCGGAAACTCAGGATTGCTTCGTTTATCGCACCATCGAAGATCTTAACGCGATTGAATCCTGCGCCCGTCGCAGCAAACGCGGCGCGGTGGTCGGCGGTGGCCTGCTAGGCCTGGAAGCCGCAGGCGCCCTGAAAAACCTCGGCGTGGAAACCCACGTGATCGAGTTCGCGCCGATGCTGATGGCCGAGCAGCTCGACCAGATGGGCGGCGAGCAGCTGCGGCGCAAAATTGAAAGCATGGGCGTGAAAGTTCACACCAGTAAAAATACCAAAGAGATCGTCCAGCAGGGCACCGAGGCGCGTAAAACCATGCACTTCGCCGACGGTAGCGAGCTGCAGGTCGATTTCATCGTCTTCTCAACCGGGATCCGCCCGCGCGATAAGCTGGCCACCCAGTGCGGGCTGGCGGTCGCCCAGCGCGGCGGCATCATGGTCAACGATAGCTGCCAGACCTCCGACCCGGACATCTACGCCATCGGGGAATGCGCCAGCTGGAACAACCGCGTGTATGGCCTCGTCGCCCCGGGTTATAAAATGGCCCAGGTGGCCGTCGACCATCTCCTCGGCAGTGAAAACAGCTTCACCGGCGCCGACCTCAGCGCCAAGCTGAAGCTGCTGGGTGTGGACGTGGGTGGGATCGGCGATGCCCACGGCCGTACGCCGGGCGCCCGCAGCTACGTCTATCTCGACGAAAGCAAAGAAGTTTATAAGCGCCTGATCGTCAGCGCCGACAATAAAACGCTGCTCGGCGCGGTGCTGGTCGGTGACACCAGCGACTATGGCAATCTGCTGCAACTGGTGCTCAACGCTATCGAGCTGCCGGAAAATCCGGATTCGCTGATCCTTCCGGCCCACGCCGGCAGCGGCAAGCCGTCGATCGGCGTCGATAAACTGCCGGACAGCGCGCAGATCTGCTCCTGCTTTGACGTCAGTAAAGGCGACCTGATCGCCGCCATCAACAAAGGCTGCCACACCGTCGCGGCGCTGAAAGCGGAAACCAAAGCCGGAACCGGCTGCGGGGGTTGTATCCCTCTGGTGACGCAGGTGCTCAATGCCGAACTGGCGAAACAGGGCATCGAGGTCAACAACAACCTGTGCGAACACTTCGCTTACTCCCGCCAGGAGCTGTTCCACCTGATCCGCGTGGAAGGCATTAAAACCTTCGACGAACTGCTGGAAAAACACGGTCAGGGTTATGGCTGCGAGATCTGTAAGCCGACCGTCGGCTCTCTGCTGGTCTCCTGCTGGAATGAGTACATCCTCAAACCGCAGCACACGCCGCTGCAGGACACCAACGACAACTTCCTTGCCAACATTCAGAAAGATGGCACCTACTCGGTGATCCCGCGCTCCGCTGGCGGCGAAATCACGCCGGAAGGGCTGGTCGCCGTGGGCCGTATCGCGCGTGAATTCAATCTGTACACCAAAATCACCGGCTCCCAGCGCATCGGCCTGTTTGGCGCGCAGAAAGACGACCTGCCGGAGATCTGGCGTCAGCTGATTGAAGCGGGCTTCGAAACCGGCCACGCCTACGCCAAAGCGCTGCGGATGGCGAAAACCTGCGTCGGTAGCACCTGGTGCCGCTACGGGGTCGGCGACAGCGTCGGCTTCGGCGTGGAACTGGAAAACCGCTACAAAGGCATCCGCACCCCGCACAAAATGAAGTTCGGCGTCTCCGGCTGCACCCGCGAATGTGCGGAGGCCCAGGGCAAAGACGTGGGGATCATCGCCACCGAGAAAGGCTGGAACCTGTACGTGTGCGGTAATGGCGGGATGAAGCCGCGCCACGCCGATCTGCTGGCCGCGGACCTTGATCGCGAGACGCTGATTAAGTATCTCGACCGCTTTATGATGTTCTACATCCGCACCGCCGATAAGCTGACCCGCACCGCGCCGTGGCTGGACAACATGGAAGGCGGCATCGACTATCTGCGCAGCGTCATCATCGATGACAAGCTGGGCCTGAACGACCATCTGGAAGAGGAGCTGGCTCGCCTGCGCGCCGCCTTCGCCTGCGAGTGGACCGAAACCGTCAACAACCCGGCGGCGCAGACCCGCTTCAAACACTTTATCAACAGCGACCAGCGCGACCCGAACGTACAGGTGGTGCCGGAACGTGACCAGCACCGCCCGGCCACGCCCTATGAGCGCATCCCGGTCACGCTGGTGGAGGAAAACGTATGAGCCAGTGGGTAAACATCTGCAAAATTGACGACATCCTGCCGGCCACCGGCGTCTGCGCGCTGCTCGGCCAGCAGCAGGTGGCGATCTTCCGTCCCTACCAGGACGACAGGGTATTCGCCATCAGCAACATTGACCCGTTCTTCAAGGCCAGCGTGCTGTCTCGCGGGATTATCGCCGAACATGATGGCGCGCTATGGGTTG
This sequence comes from Klebsiella sp. HMSC25G12, assembly GCF_001807705.1. Taxonomy (NCBI): domain Bacteria; kingdom Pseudomonadati; phylum Pseudomonadota; class Gammaproteobacteria; order Enterobacterales; family Enterobacteriaceae; genus Klebsiella; species Klebsiella sp. HMSC25G12. The sequence goes on from NZ_KV789785.1 coordinate 27,030, forward strand.
CCAGCCCGCTGAAAAAGCAGCGCTTCCGCCTGAGCGACGGCCTGTGCATGGAAGATGCCAGCCACTCCATCGCCCGCTTCGACGCCCGGGTGAAAGACGGCCAGGTGCAGCTTAAAGCGTAAGTCCTCTTCCTCCCCCCGGCTACGGGGGGAGACATAAGCAACACTTCTGACCGACAACGCATGAGTGCGGGATAAGTCGCATGTTTTGTATTACCTTTGCTGCTATTCTACGACCACGCATTTTCTACCCCTTATTTTCATGAGGTTATTCTGTGGATCACTTACCCATATTCTGCCAGTTGCGCCAGCGGGATTGTTTACTGGTTGGCGGCGGGGATGTCGCCGAACGCAAGGCCCGTCTGCTACTGGATGCTGGCGCAAACGTCACGGTCAATGCGCTCGACTTCACCCCGCAGTTTCAGGTGTGGGCCGATTCACAGATGCTAACCCTGGTGCAGGGTGAGTTTATCCCCTCGCTGCTGGACACCTGCTGGCTGGCCATTGCCGCTACCGATAATGAGACGGTGAACCAGCAGGTCAGCGATGCAGCCGAAGCGCGGCGTATCTTCTGTAACGTGGTGGATGCCCCGCGTCAGGCCAGCTTTATTATGCCATCCATCATCGACCGCTCGCCGCTGATGGTCGCCGTCTCTTCGGGCGGGACATCGCCGGTACTGGCGCGCCTGCTGCGCGAGAAGCTGGAGTCAGTCTTACCCCTGCATCTCGGCCAGCTGGCCCGCTATGCCGGCCATCTGCGCGCGCGCGTTAAGCAGCAGTTTGCCAGCGTGGGCGAACGCCGCCGCTTCTGGGAGAAGCTGTTTGTGAACGACCGGCTGGCGCAGTCGCTGGCCAATGACGATCGGCAGGCGGTGGCGGATACCACCGAGCAGCTGCTGACGGAGCCGTTGGAGCATCGCGGCGAGGTGGTGCTGGTTGGCGCCGGCCCCGGCGACGCCGGGCTGCTCACGCTCAAAGGCCTGCAGCAGATCCAGCAGGCCGACGTGGTGGTTTATGACCGGCTGGTTTCCGACGACATCATGAATCTGGTGCGTCGCGATGCCGACCGGGTGTTCGTCGGCAAACGTTCTGGCTACCACTGCGTCCCGCAGGAGGAGATCAACCAGATCCTGCTGCGTGAAGCGCAAAAAGGAAAACGCGTGGTCCGGCTGAAAGGCGGCGATCCCTTTATCTTTGGCCGCGGAGGGGAAGAGCTGGAAACCCTCTGTGAGGCAGGCATCCCCTTCTCCGTTGTTCCAGGCATCACCGCCGCCTCCGGCTGCTCCGCCTACTCGGGGATCCCGTTAACACACCGCGATTTCGCCCAGGGCGTCCGCCTGGTCACCGGCCACCTGAAAACCGGCGGCGAGCTGGATTGGGCGAACCTGGCGGTGGAGAAGCAAACCCTGGTGTTCTACATGGGCCTGAACCAGGCGCCGGCGATCCGCGAGAAGCTCATTGCTCACGGCATGGCGGAAGATATGCCCGCCGCCATCGTCGAGAACGGCACCGCCGTGTCGCAAAAAGTGGTCAGCGGCACCTTAGGGCAACTGGATATCCTGGCGCAGCAGATGGCTAGTCCGGCGCTGATCATCGTCGGCCGCGTGGTCGGCCTGCGGGATAAACTGAACTGGTTCTCGAACCACTAATCTTCGCCTCCCCCGCGTGGACGACAGACATAAAAAAGGCGGGATAATATCCCGCCTTTTTAGCTGTTGCGTCGCTTACGGCCTGGCGACAAAACCAATCGCTTCGTATACCGCTTTCAGGGTCTGAGATGCGCGCGCGCTGGCTTTCTCTGCGCCGTCTTTCATTACCTGGTTGAGAAACGCTTCGTCGTTACGGAAACGGTGATAGCGCTCCTGCAGCTCAGTCAGCATGCCCGACACCGCTTCAGCGACTTCGCCTTTCAGGTGGCCATACATTTTGCCTTCAAAATGCTGCTCCAGCTCAGGAATGGTTTTCCCGGTGACCGCGGAGAGGATATCCAGCAGGTTGGAGACACCCGCTTTTTCTTTCAGGTCGTAGCGTACCACCGGCGGCTCGTCGGAGTCGGTCACCGCGCGTTTGATCTTCTTGACCACCGATTTCGGATCTTCCAGCAGGCCGATGACGTTGTTGCGGTTGTCGTCGGACTTGGACATCTTCCTGGTCGGCTCCAGCAGCGACATCACGCGTGCGCCGGACTTCGGAATAAACGGCTCAGGCACTTTAAAGACATCGCCATAGATGGCGTTAAAACGCTGGGCGATATCGCGGCTCAGCTCCAGGTGCTGTTTCTGATCTTCCCCTACCGGAACCTGGTTGGTCTGATACAGCAGAATGTCAGCGGCCATCAGTACCGGGTAATCAAACAGACCGGCGTTGATGTTCTCCGCGTAGCGCGCGGACTTATCTTTAAACTGGGTCATGCGGCTCAGTTCGCCGAAATAGGTGTAGCAGTTCAGCGCCCAGCCTAACTGGGCGTGTTCCGGCACGTGCGACTGAACGAAGATAGTGCTTTTCTGCGGATCGATGCCGCAGGCCAGATACAGCGCCAGGGTATCCAGCGTCGCTTTGCGCAGCTGCTGCGGATCCTGGCGCACGGTAATGGCGTGCTGGTCCACGATGCAATAGATGCAGTGGTAATCGTCCTGCATGTTTACCCACTGACGCAGCGCACCCATGTAGTTGCCAATGGTCAGTTCACCTGAGGGCTGTGCGCCACTAAAAACGATGGGCTTAGTCATGTTTCAATTCCTGAGTTTCACTGTGCGGTAACCCGAGAGCGGGTAAGAGTTCATTAAACTGGTCGAAGAGATAGTCCGGCTCGCTCAGCGCAAGCGGTTCGCCATAGTTATAACCGTAGGTCAGGCCGACAGAGCAGCAGCCTGCCGCTTTGGCCGCCTGAATATCATTGCGCGAATCGCCGACGAACAGCAGCTCGGCAGGAGCCAGAGAGAGCTTTTCCGCTACCAGCAGCAGCGGTTCCGGATGCGGCTTTTTGTTCTGCACGTCATCGCCGCCAATCACCACGGTAAAATATTTCGCGATATCGAGCGCGTCCAGCAGCGGGGCGACAAACGGCGTCGGCTTATTGGTGACCAGCGCCAGCGGCAGGCCTTTGGCATGCAGCGCGCCGAGCGTATCGGCCACCGCCGGGAACAGGAAGCTACCCTCTTCCGCCGTTTCGGCGTAATAGCGGTCAAACAGTTTACGCAAAATGCGCAGCTGTTCGTCTTGCGGAATATCATGATCGTCGACGGAAGGCTTACCCATCGCCGCCCGTAACGTCGCACGCTCCTGACGAGCCCAGGTCAGCGCCCGCTCCATCAGGACATCGGCGCCGTTGCCGATCCAGGTGACAACGCGTTCTTCTCCCGCCACCGGCAACTCCAGGGCGTAGAGGGCGTTATCAACCGCCGAGGTTAGACCCGGCGCACTGTCCACCAGCGTGCCGTCGAGATCAAACGCGATGCCGCGGATCGCCTGTAATTTATCCATGACTCACCTTCGCTAATTCACTACGCATTTGATCAATCACTTTCTTGTAGTCCGGCTGACCGAAGATCGCCGAACCGGCAACAAACATATCCGCACCCGCCGCGGCGATTTCGCCAATATTGCTGGCTTTCACGCCGCCATCCACTTCCAGGCGAATATCGTAGCCAGAAGCATCGATGCGCTGGCGTACTTCACGCAGTTTATCCAGCGTCTGGGGAATAAAGGACTGGCCGCCAAAGCCCGGGTTAACCGACATCAGCAGGATCACGTCCAGCTTATCCATCACGTAATCGAGGTAGCTCAGGGGCGTCGCCGGGTTAAACACCAGGCCCGCTTTACAGCCGTGCTCTTTAATCAGCTGCAGGCTGCGATCGACGTGTTCGGAGGCTTCAGGATGGAAGGTGATGATGCTGGCGCCGGCTTCGGCAAAATCAGGAATGATGCGGTCGACCGGCTTCACCATCAGGTGGACGTCGATTGGCGCGGTAATACCGTAATTGCGCAGCGACTTCAGCACCATCGGGCCAATCGTCAGATTCGGCACGTAGTGGTTGTCCATGACGTCGAAGTGCACGACATCCGCACCCGCCGCCAGCGCCTTCGCGGTATCCTCACCCAGACGGGCAAAATCAGCTGACAGAATCGAAGGGGCAATCAAATACTGCTTCATCCGCATCTCCTTGAAATTTATTTGGTCTTAGGCGGACGGTAGAGCGCTAACAGCTCATCCACCTTTTTACGCGTACCACCGTTGCTGCTGATGCTGCGCCGAACCTTCACAATATGTGTTTCTGCCGCGTTTTTATACCATTCCTGCGTCAACGGTGTGCGGTGGTTGGAAATCAGCACCGGGATCCGCTTTTTCATCAGCGATTCCGCCTTTTGCGCCAGCAGTACCTGTTGTTCCAGATTGAAGCTGTTGGTGTGGTAGGCGGTAAAGTTCGCCGTCGCCGTCAGCGGCGCATAGGGTGGATCGCAATATACCACCGCGCGGCTATCTGCACGTTGCATGCACTCTTCATACGATTCGCAGTAAAACTCGGCGTTTTGTGCTTTCTCGGCGAAATGATAGAGCTCTGCCTCGGGGAAATAGGGCTTTTTATAGCGGCCAAACGGCACATTAAACTCGCCGCGCAGATTGTAGCGACACAGGCCGTTGTAGCCGTGGCGATTCAGATACAGGAACAGCACCGCGCGACGCAGCGGATCCTGGCTTTGGTTGAATTCATCACGATACTGGTAGTAGCGCTCAGCGACGTTGTTTTCCGGGACAAACATCTCACGCGCAGCGGCGACGTATTCGTCGGTACGCAATTTAACGATGTTGTACAGGCCAATTAAGTCACTGTTGATATCCGCGAGGATATAACGAGAAAAGTCGGTATTGAGAAATACCGACCCGGCGCCCACAAAGGGCTCGATTAAGCACTCGCCTTCCGGCAAATGCTTTTTAATATCGTCAAGCAGGGGGTACTTCCCCCCTGCCCACTTCAGAAAAGCGCGATTCTTTTTCATGCTGCCTAACTAATTACACGTTCTCCGGCTGTGGAGAAAGCTCCGACAGCATCCTGCGCTTAAGACTACCCCACGGCATTATTTCAGGTCAGCCTGTACCTGATGCAGTGGTTTTGCCCATGGATTTTTCGCCTGCACGTCCGCCGGCAGCGAGGTGACAGCGCGTTTCGCTTCTTCTTTCGAAGCATAGATACCGCTCACCAGCACGTACCACGGTTGGCCGTTACGCGACGTTTCATAGACAACATATCTATCCAGCTTCTCTTTCTTCGCCCAGTTGTTCAGGTTGTCGTAGTTAGAGGAGCTGCTGAGCTGCAGGGTATAGTTACCCGACGGCGCAGATTTCATTGAGCTCACGTCACCTGCTGTTTTACCGCTCTTCGCGGCTGGCGCTGCCGTTGCGGCTGGCGCGGCAGTGGTGGTGGACGCTGTTGCTACCGGTTTGCTCTGCGCTGTTGCCACCGGTTTGCTTTCGGTTACGGTGGTTTTCGCCGGGGCGGTAGTCGCCGCGCTTTCAACATGCTTCGGCTGAACCGGCTTCGTTTCTACCGGCGCTTTTGCCACGGCCTGAGGCTTCGTCTGCGGCTTCGCTTCGATAACGGTGTGCTTACGCTCTGTCGGACGCGGCGTTGCAGCCGTCTGACGCTCGGTCGCCTGGCGCGGCGCCGCAGTGCTATTGGCGCCATTACGGATCGGCGCGACGGTTGCCGGTTCAGTTGGCAGCGTCGAGTTAGCCACGGCGCCGTCCAGCTGGCCCTGCTGCTGGGTCAGCGCATTGTTCAGATCGCCCTGAACTTCAATACGCTGCTGGCCCTGCGGCTCTGATACTGCCTGGCCCTGCGTCGGGTTCGCGGCAATAGGCGGAACCGTTACGTCCTGCTGTGGGGTGGTGTTGGCCGCAGCAGTCTGATCCTGACCGGCAGCAGGCGTGCTGGTGGACTGATCGTCAGACAAATTAATGCTCTTCTCGCCGGAAGCGGTCTGCTGGCTGGACGAGGATGGCGATTTCAGCGCAGAACCAATACCCACGATTAACAGCAGCAGCACCAGAATCCCCACGCCCATCATGATGTATTGACGGGAGGCAGGTTTGGCCGGCGCTTTTTTACGCTTGCGCGGACGACGCTCTACAGGCTGCTCTTCGAGCAGTTCCTCGTCTTCCGCATCCAGTTCTTCTTCGAACTCTTCCTCTTCACGCTCGCGACGGGCCTTACCGGCGCGCGTCGGACGGCCTTCATCGGCATCAAGATCGACGTCGTCAAAATTGATCTGCGGATCGGCATCACGCTCGGAAGACTGACGGGAACGACCAGCACGACGATCGTTGCGATCGGCTTTCATATCGTCTTCTGGTTTGAAATCATCCATTTAACACCCCACTAAAAGGCTTATGCTCACGATTATTGCACATCACCCGAAATGATAACGCCGCGCGAACGCGGCCAGACCTTCTTATTGTTGCGCCTGCTGAGTATCAGCAATCGCGCCAAGAACCACATCATGCGGCACTCCGCCGCGCAGCTCGCTGCTTCCTATTGCGAGCGGGAGCACCAGCCGCATGTCGCCCGCCAGTACTTTTTTATCGCGCATCATATGGGGCAAATACGCCTGCGCACTCATTTCCTGCGGGCCGCGTACCGGTAAGCCTGCACGCTTGAGCAGATCGATAATGCGCTGTGTATCCTGCGCGCGGAACTGCCCCAGCCGTTCGGACGTATGCGCCGCCATCACCATACCTGCCGCCACCGCTTCGCCGTGCAGCCAGTTACCGTAGCCCATTTCCGCCTCGATAGCATGGCCGAAGGTATGTCCAAGATTGAGTAAAGCACGTAACCCGGTTTCACGCTCGTCGGCAGCCACAACTTCCGCTTTCAGCTCACAGCAACGGCGAATACAGTACGCCATCGCTTTTTCATCCAGCGCCAGCAGCGCATCAATGTTGTTTTCCAGCCAACTGAAGAATTCGCCGTCGAGGATCACACCGTACTTGATGACCTCAGCCAGTCCGGAAGCGAGTTCACGCGCCGGGAGGGTCTTCAGACAGTTAAGATCAACCACCACCGAAACCGGCTGCCAGAAGGCGCCAATCATATTTTTGCCGAGAGGATGGTTCACTGCGGTTTTGCCGCCGACCGACGAATCGACCTGTGACAGCAGAGTGGTAGGGACCTGGATAAAACGCACCCCGCGCTGATAGCTTGCCGCGGCGAAACCGGTTAAATCACCAATTACGCCACCGCCAAGCGCCACCAGCGTGGTGTCGCGGCCATGCGGTTTTTGCAACAGCGCGGTAAAAACAGTATCCATCACCGCCAGGCTTTTATACTGCTCGCCATCGGGCAGGATCACGCTGTCAACGTTGACCCCTGCCTGCTCCAGCACAGAGCGGACGGTATCCAGATAAAGCGGCGCCAGCGTTTCGTTGGTGACCAGCATAGCCTGGTCGCCCGACTTGAGTGGCAGGAAGGAAGCTGGATCGTTAAACAAACCAGCCGCGATGGTAATCGGGTAACTACGTTCCCCGAGGGTAACAGTAAGCCTCTCCATAACGCGACGTCCACCTCAGTGACTTTTACTCTGACGCACTTTTATTAAGCCAGAATCAATTGCTTTCCAGCATATGAATAATCTGGTTCGCGACGACTTTCGCACTCTGATCGTCTGTGCGGATAGTCACATCGGCGATCTCTTCATACAGCGGGTTACGCTCGTCAGCCAGCGCTTCCAGCACTTCACGAGGCGGCGCATCGACTTGTAGCAAAGGACGCTTTTTATCGCGCTGCGTACGGGCCAACTGCTTCTCGATTGTCGTTTCCAGGTAGACCACCACGCCGCGGGCGGAGAGACGGTTACGCGTTTCACGGGATTTTACAGAGCCGCCGCCAGTCGCCAGCACAATCCCCTGTTTTTCCGTCAACTCATTGATAATTTTTTCTTCACGGTCGCGGAAGCCTTCTTCGCCTTCAACATCGAAGACCCAGCCCACATCAGCGCCAGTGCGTTTCTCAATTTCTTGATCGGAATCGTAAAATTCCATGTTGAGCTGTTGGGCTAACTGACGCCCAATAGTGCTTTTGCCGGCACCCATAGGCCCAACCAGAAAGATGTTGCGTTTCTCTGCCATTTTTTCGGTACTACTAAGACTATTCGTTAATGATAAACCCGCTTCGCAGACACCCAGCGCCGCAGGGCATGAACTGAAACCTCATATGCAATAGAGCGAGAGTCAGACTAAAAATTATCTCAATACTCCGGCTGGTTTGGCAACTGAATAAAATCGCCGGACAATAAAGGGAGGATTGATGTCGTACCCGACTCTCAAATCGGTACCCCTTGTATGCTAAATCCGTCCTCACGTCAAACACCTGAAACGTGTTTAGCATGAAAAACCTGCTTAACGTACCGCCAGAATCCGTGGCGTAATAAAGACAACCAGTTCACGGCGTTCATTATCTTTCCCGTCGCGACGAAACAGACGCCCCAGCACCGGGATATCGCCAAGCAGCGGGACGCTGTCGCGGGCGGTTTTGTTTTTCTGCGAAAAGATGCCGCCCAACGCTAACGTCTCGCCGCTGCGAACTTCCACCAGGGTTTCTATCTCCTGTTTATCGATGGCCAGCGCCTCGCCATTATCCTGCTTCAGCACCTGACCCGGCGTATTTTCGCTGATCCTCAGCTTCAGCCGCACTCTCCCCTGCTGCAGCACCGTCGGCGTCACCTCCATGCCCAGCACGGCCTCTTTAAATTCCACCGACGTGGCGCCGCTTTCACCGCTGGAAACCTGATAGGGGATCTCGCTCCCCTGCTTGATGCTGGCGGGCTGCATATGCGAGGCCAGCAAACGAGGGCTGGCGATAATATCGACCTGCTGCTTGCGCTCCAGCGCGGAAAGTTCCAGTTCGAGTAAGCGACCGTTAATCTTACCGATGTTAAACCCCGCACGGGTGCTGGCATCGTTCACCGACATATCGCTGCTCAGGGTGGTGATTTGTCCTGATCCCGGCGAGCCTCCGGCCTCCGCCAGCCGCCACTTCACCCCCAGCTCGCGAAGGCTGGTTTCGCTCATCGACACGATATGAGCGGCCAGCTCCACCTGTCCGACGGGCAAATCCATCTCCTGCGCCCAGGCTTTCAACGCCGGCAGATGCCGGGCATCATCGCGGATCAGCAGCCGGTTGGTCCGTTTGTCCGCCATCAGGTGCCCCCTGGCACTAAGCAACTTACCGCCCGTTTTAGCCAGCTCCTCGGCATCGGCATAGTGCAGGGTCACGTTCTCGGCCTGCAGGGGCAGGTTCTGCAGGCGTTTCTCCTGTTCCGCTTCACGCTGCGCCTGATTCGCCTTTTGCCAGGCCTGGGTATGCGCGTAGATGACCGTCCCCTGCTGTTGCAAAGAGAGGCCTGCGCTATCCGCCACCGCCCGCAGCGCCTGGGTCCAGGGGACCGTTTGCAGATGCAGGGAGAGCGTACCGCTAACGTCCGGCGCCACAACAAGGTTCTTGTGGTTCATTTCGGCCAGCGCTTGCAGCACATGAGCCACCGGCGCGTCATCAACCACCAGCGAAATTGTCTTTTCATTTCGGGCGGCGGGCGCCGCCAGCGGCAGCAGCAGAAGCAGTAGGCTTATCCATCGCATCATATTGTTTCCCTTCACGTTGCCAGCGCCACGCTGGCGGTTCACACCCCGCAGGCGTGGCGATCTCCAGCTCACCGGTCGTCAGCCGGCTCACCCGCCAGCCCGTGGGCAATTGATCATCCATGCGCACCCGCCGCCATTTGCCGCTCCCGTCCTGCAGAAACCCCGTCCAGCCTGCGCCATCCCCGGCCGCGCCGCCATAGCGCCATTGTGATAACTGCATCGTGCGGCAGGGATCCTCTACCGGCTGAAAAGGATCGCGCTCGGCCGCCAGCAGCGACAGCGGCAGCCACAGTAAAGCCCAGCGTTTACGTCCCATCTTCCGCCTCCAGTTGCAAACGCAGGCGGAGCACCTGCGCCTCACGCTCCAGCGAGAACGATCGCGGGTTCATCCCGCAGCGCGCCAGCCAGGAAAAAAACGCGGGCAGCGTCTGCCAGGGCAGGGTCAGCTCCATCTCGCCCCCGCTACCCTGAGGTCGCCAGGCGATAAGCTTCACCCCGGCAAGCGGAATGGCTATCGGCGAAAACGGCTGCTTGTCGATGCGCCCTCCGGGTGTTTCACCGGCAGGCATGCGCAATGCCATCACCCGGCGCCACTGCGTTTGCAGGACGGGGTCGCGGGACACTGCCGCCAGCGGCGGCCCGGCAGCGCGCCAGAGCGTAACGCCGAAGCCCAGCCCCCCCATCGCGAGCAGGGTCAGCAGCACCGCCTGGCTGCGCCGGCTGCTAATCCACATCGGCACGCTCTTCTGCAAGGGTAAAACTGAACTGCCAGCGTCCCTCGGCGTCGCGCTGCGTTCCGCCCGCTTTTGCAGGCGCGAATCCCGCCACATTGGTCAGAATGCGCTCCAGTCCGGCCAGCGCCTGAAGGTTGAGGGCCAGGCCGTTCACGGTCAGAACCGCGCCCTGGTAATCCAGCCGCGTCAGCCACGCCTGCGCGGGCAGATCTGCCGCCAGCGCCAGCAGCCTGGGTTGCCAGGCGGCGATCGCCGCTCTACGCCGTTGCTGTTGACGATGACGCTGGTGCTGCTGCCACGCCTCGCGCATTGGAAGCTCGCGCTGTTTAAGCGAGGCGAGCAACTGCGCGTCGGCCGTCGCGTGGAGTGTCGCCAGGGCGAGATGCTGCAGACGGACCGTGCGACATACCTGCAGGATCATCAATCCCAGCAGCATAATGCCGGTAGCAATCAGCAGGATGAAGCGCAGGCGCTGGCGCCGCCGCAGGTCGCGCCAGGGGAGAAGATTAACGGCATGCGTCATGGTGTTCACTCCCCAGCGCCAGCCCAAGGGCGATAGCGTAGCGATCGCCATCGACCGGCAGAGGAGGCTGCCGGCGGTGAATGACCTGCCAGACATCTAAGTTGCTGGCCTCGTCGCCAGCGTCAGCGCACAGACGCAAAGGAACCTGAAGCTGCTCCGCCAGCTGGCTTAACGACTTCACCTCATCGCAGGTGACACAACCCCAGGCCTCCTGCGTCGCCCATAGCCAGTGATTTTCATCCCGCCACGCGAGGCCCTGCGACTGCGGGTTCAGCAAGGGGACAAACGCGCCGAGCGCGCTGGCATCCGGCACGATGGCCGCTACCCGCAGTCGTAGCCGTCCTGCCAGCGCCCGCAGGACATTGATGTCCAGCCGCTGCGCCGCCGTGACCTGCCAACCGTCATCCCGCGAGGTGGGAGCATAATCAATGCTTAAGGAGGCGGCGGGCATCGCCAGTTGCTGGGTCATCGCGCTGGCTATCCACGTCGCCTGTTCACGATCCCGCAGGGCGAACTGGGGATAAGGCAGGCGCTTTTGCAGCGTGCGAACGGCGGGGAAAGCGATACTGACCTGATGCTGCACCGGTAGCTCCCGCCGCCAGGCGCTAAGCTGTGCGCCAAGGGCGCTGACGTCCACCACCATCCCCTGCCGTACCAGGCCTGGCGGCAGCGGAATACGCCACCAGCGGCGCAGCGCCCAGTGTGAGCGTTCATGCAATAGCGCGACAATGGCGATGCTATCCTGCTGGATATGCATCCCGATCCGCCAGTTTCTGAAAGCCATGCTTACGATCTCCTTATCCGGCAAAACTGTCCGGCTATATCAATGCACCTGGCTTGCCTTTATACTACCGCGCGTTTGTTTATAAACTGCCCAAATAAAACTAAATGGGAAAACACCGGTGAAGTTCGTAAAGTATCTATTGATCCTTGCAGTCTGTTGCGTACTGCTGGGAGCAGGCTCGATTTTTGGCCTCTACAAATACATAGAGCCGCAACTCCCCGACGTCGCAACCCTGAAGGATGTGCGTTTGCAGATCCCGATGCAGGTCTATAGCGCCGACGGTGAGCTTATTGCGCAATATGGCGAAAAACGCCGTATCCCTGTGACGCTGCAGCAAATTCCCCCCGAGCTGGTGAAAGCGTTTATCGCCACTGAAGACAGCCGTTTCTATGAGCACCACGGCGTCGATCCGGTGGGTATTTTCCGCGCCGCCAGCGTGGCGATGTTTTCAGGCCATGCCTCCCAGGGCGCCAGCACCATCACCCAGCAGTTAGCACGTAACTTCTTCCTCAGCCCCGAGAAGACGTTGATGCGTAAGATTAAAGAGGCCTTTCTGGCTATCCGCATCGAGCAGTTGCTGAACAAAGATGAAATCCTTGAGCTGTATCTGAACAAGATCTACCTCGGCTACCGCGCCTATGGCGTCGGCGCCGCGGCGCAGGTCTATTTTGGCAAACCTATCGACCAGTTGACCCTGAGTGAGATGGCGGTGATTGCCGGTCTGCCGAAAGCGCCTTCTACCTTTAACCCACTCTATTCCATGGATCGCGCGACCGCCCGTCGCAACGTGGTGCTGTCGCGTATGTTGAGCGAGGGGTACATCACCCAGGCGCAATATGATGAGGCGCGCAGCGAAGCGATCGACGCAAGCTATCACGCGCCGAAAATCGCTTTCTCCGCCCCTTACCTGAGCGAAATGGTGCGCCAGGAGATGGTGAATCGCTACGGCGAGCAGGCCTATGAAGATGGCTACCGGGTTTACACCACCATTACTCGCAAGAATCAGCAGGCAGCCCAGCAGGCGGTACGCAATAACGTGCTGGATTACGATATGCGTCACGGCTACCGCGGCCCGGCCAGCGTGCTATGGAAAGTCGGTGAAACGCCGTGGGAGACGAAGAAAATCATCGACTCGCTGAAGCGTCAGTCTGGCTACGGCCCGCTTTTCCCGGCGGTGGTCACTTCCGCGAATGCCCAGGAGGCCGTCGCGCTGTTGGCTAACGGCGACTCGGTTTCTCTGACGATGGACGGCGTGCGCTGGGCCCGGCGCTTTATCTCGGATACGCAGCAGGGGGCGACCCCGCGTAAAGTCAACGACGTCCTGCAGGCCGGGCAGCAGATCTGGGTTCGTAAAGTGGCTGACGGCTGGTGGCTGTCACAGGTCCCGGACGTCAACTCAGCGCTGGTCTCCATTAATCCGCAAAACGGCGCGATTATTGCTCTCGTCGGCGGGTTTGACTTTAACCAGAGCAAGTTCAACCGCGCCACTCAGGCGCTGCGTCAGGTCGGCTCCAACATTAAGCCGTTCCTCTATACCGCCGCGATGGATAAAGGCTTAACGCTGGCCAGTATGCTCAACGATGTGCCGATCTCGCGCTGGGACGCAGGCGCAGGATCCGACTGGCGGCCGAAGAACTCGCCGCCGCAGTATGCCGGTCCGATTCGTTTACGCCAGGGGCTTGGACAGTCGAAAAACGTGGTGATGGTGCGCGCTATGCGCGCCATGGGCGTTGACTATGCCGCCGAGTATCTGCAGCGCTTTGGCTTCCCGGCGCAAAACATTGTCCACACAGAATCGCTGGCCCTGGGCTCCGCCTCCTTTACGCCCCTGCAGGTTGCCCGCGGATATTCGGTGATGGCCAACGGCGGCTTCCTGGTCAACCCGTTCTTTATCAGTAAGATTGAGAATGATCAGGGCGGCGTTCTCTTCGAAGAACGTCCGAAAATCGCCTGCCCGCAGTGTGATTTACCGGTCATTTACGGTGATACGCCAAAATCCAACGTGCTGGAAAATAAAGATGTGGAAGATGTCGCCACCTCGACGGAACCGCAGAACGGCAACGTGCCGCCACAGCCGCAGCTGGAGCAGGCCAACCAGTCGCTGGTTGCACAGAGCGGCGCCCAGGAATACGCGCCGCATGTGATTAACACGCCGCTGTCGTTCCTGATAAAAAGCGCACTGAACAGCAACATCTTTGGCGAACCGGGCTGGATGGGAACCGGCTGGCGTGCCGGACGCGATCTGCAGCGGCATGACATCGGCGGGAAAACCGGGACCACCAACAGCTCGAAGGATGCCTGGTTCTCAGGCTACGGCCCAGGTGTAGTGACTTCGGTATGGATCGGCTTTGACGATCATCGTCGCGATCTTGGCCGCACCACCGCCTCCGGGGCGATTAAAGATCAGATCTCCGGCTATGAGGGGGGTGCTAAAAGTGCCCAGCCTGCCTGGGACAGCTTTATGAAGAGCGTGCTGGAGGGGGTGCCGGAAGAGCCGTTAACCCCGCCGCCGGGGATCGTCACGGTGAATATCGACCGCAGCACTGGTCAGTTGGCTAACGGGGGCAACAGCCGCGCGGAATACTTCATTGAAGGAACCCAGCCCACGCAGCAGGCGGTCCATGAGGTGGGCACCACCCTGACTGACGGCGGTGGTGAAACCCACGAACTGTTCTGACAAAAAAAGCGCCTGCGGGCGCTTTTTTATTGCTGCTAACGGCGCGCTTTCTCTCAGAGCCGGCCCTGAGCCAGCAGCCACTCGCGCACTAAAAACAGCGCGCTGACGTTACGGGCTTCGTTAAAATCTTCTTCATCCAGCAGCGACATCAGCTGCGCCAGCGGCCAGCGCACCTGCGGCAGCGGCTCAGGTTCATCGCCCGGCAGTGACTCAGGATAGAGGTCTTCCGCCACCAGGATATTCATTTTGCTGGAGAAGTAAGAGGGGGCCATACTGAGCTTCTTCAGAAACGTCAGCTTATTGGCGCCAAAGCCAACCTCTTCTTTCAGCTCGCGATTCGCTGCTTCATCCACGGTTTCACCCGGGTCAATCAGCCCTTTGGAGAAACCCAGTTCGTAGGATTCCGTGCCGACGGCATACTCGCGAATCAAAATAATGTGATCATCAACAATCGGCACAATCATCACCGCTTCACGGGTGGATGGCCGCATACGTTCATAAACGCGACGCACACCGTTGCTGAATTCCAGATCGACGCTTTCGACATTAAAGAGGCGCGAACGGGCGACAGTTTCAACATTGAGAATGGTGGGTTTTTGTAATGATTTGCTCATTGTCATCGGTCTATGCTGTGATTAAGCAGTCATTGTGCGATACGCAACACGCTTTCGGCAATCCAAATCGCTACTTATTTACAGAGTTGTAACCTTTTACTGGCAAAGGGGAAAGTAATAAAGATAAAAAAGTCAATAGCTTGAATTCTGTTTGAGAATTTACCGATTTCTGCGCATTAACGTTTTTGGTAAGCTTATGCGTTGCTGCAAGACATATTCATTACCCTGTAACCAGGTGCGCCACTAACACTGCAGCTTGACGTTAGTCTTCACGTTCACCAACGATATCGTAAGAAAAAAATAACTATGATGGGATGGGCATGGGCACCTTTCTGATTTTCCTTACAGCTCTGCTAATCTGCGTATTGCTCATCGGATGGTGGTACCGCGCTCACGCCAGACGCCGACGCCTTCCTCTACTGCACGCCTTTAGCGACGCCACTACGCGGCCGCTTCCTGCCGATGAGCGTCAGGCTATCGAAAAGTATCTTGCGGAGCTCAGTCGCACCCTGCAGGTCCCGGCGTCCGGCGCAACGACCGCGCCCGTCGCTTTGGCGCTGAATGAACAGAGTGATACGGTCTACGCGGTGACGCGAGCCATCACTCGCTACGGGATCACTACCGACGCGCCGAATAAATGGCGCTACTTTCTCGATTCGGTGGAAGTCCATCTGCCGCCGTTCTGGGAACAGCATATCAACGACGAAAACAGCGTTGAGCTGATCCCCACCGACAGCCTGCCGCTGGTTATCACCCTTAACGGTCATAGCCTGAGCGACTATCGTCAGGAGGCGCAAAGCTACGCCCTGGAACGCGCATCGGCCACCCAGGCCTCCATTCGCGGCGAAGAGAGCGAACAGGTAGAGCTACGGCAGATCCGTCGGGAAAGTCGGGAAGAACACGCCCTCAACCGGCCGGATGGGCTGCGCGAAGCGATCCTGATCGTCGCCTCCTTCCTGTTCTTTTATTTCAGCCTGATTGGGCCAGCCGTTTTTACCCCCTGGCTGGTGGCCGCGGGGGTACTGCTTCTCGCCGCTGGCGTGGGGGGGATCTATGCCCCGCCGCGCCGCGCCGCGTTGCGCGAAATTCACTGCCTGCGGGGCGTTCCCAAACGCTGGGGTCTGTTTGGCGAAAACGATCAGGAACATATCAATAACATTTCGCTGGGTATTATCGATCTCATCTATCCGCGCCACTGGCAGCCATGGATCGCCCAGGACCTGGGACAGCAGACCGATATTGATATCTATCTCAACCGTCACGTGGCCCGCCAGGGACGCTACCTGTCGCTCCATGATGAAGTGAAAAACTTCCCGCTACAGTACTGGCTGCGCAGCGCGATTATCGCCGCCGGCGCGCTGGTAGTGGTGATCATGCTGTGGGTCAGCGTACCGCTAAATATGCCGTTTAAGTTCACCCTGTCGTGGTTGAAGGGCGCCCAGACGATTGAAGCGACAACCGTCGACCAGCTGGCAAAAGCCCATGTGCGCATTGGCGATACGCTGCGCCTGACAGGCACCGGGATGTGTAATATCCGTACGCCGGGTAGCTGGTCGGCCAAAGAGGATTCGCCGTTCCTGCCTTTCGATTGTTCACAGATTGTATGGAACGACGCCCCTCCTCTGCCGCTGCCAGAGTCTGATATTGTCAGCAAAGCGACCGCCCTGATGCAGTCCGTCCAGCGCCAGCTGCACCCGGAAACCGACGATGACTCCCGCGTCAGCCCGGCGCTGCGCTCCGCGATTCAGAAATCAGGCATGGTGCTGCTGGATGATTTCGGCGATATCGTCCTGAAAACCAACGATCTCTGCTCGGCAAAGGATGACTGCCTGCGCCTGAAGAATGCGCTGGTCAACCTCGGAAATACCCGTAACTGGGAGGCGCTGACCAAGCGCGCCACCGCCGGAAAACTGGACGGCGTGAACGTGCTGCTGCGCCCGGTCAGCGCGGAGTCGCTGGAGAATCTGGTGACCACTTCCACCGCCCCCTTTGTAATGCGTGAAACTTCGCGAGCCGCGCAGGCGCTAAACAGCCCGGCGCCCGGCGGTTTCTTGATCGCCAGCGATGAAGGCAGCGTGCTGGTCAATCAGCCGTGGCCGGCGGTGAGCCTGTATGATTATCCGGCACATGAGCAGTGGAGCGAGCTGCGGCGACTGGCCGGTATGCTCATGCATACCCCTTTCCACGCCGAAGGGATCGTCACCAATCTGTTTACCGACGCCAACGGCACCCAGCATATCAATCTGCACCGCATCCCCGACCGCAGCGGACTGTGGCGCTATCTGGGCATTACGCTGCTGCTGTTGTCGATGCTGGGATGCATGGCTTACCACGGCATACAGGCGCTGCGTCGTTATCAACGCCATCGCCAGCGTATGGAAGAGATTCAGAAATATTACGAAAGCTGCCTGAACCCGGTACTGCTCCCCGCGTCTGACCCGCAAGATTAATTTTCCCGGCGACAGGGTATGATACCCTGTCGCCCATTTTCTGCTCGCTGGAGAGTCATCATGCATTTTGATATCGCCTGGCAGGAGGTCGATACCGTTCTGCTGGATATGGACGGCACGCTCCTGGACCTCGCTTTCGACAACTATTTCTGGCAAACGCTGGTGCCTGAAACCTGGGGCGCCGCCCGCGGCCTCAATCTGCAGGAGGCGAAAGACGCCATGCGCCAGGAGTATCACGCCGTGCAGCATACGCTAAACTGGTACTGTCTGGATTACTGGAGCGAGCGCCTGGGTTTGGATATTTGTGCGATGACCAGCGAACAGGGTCCGCGCGCCACGCTGCGCGAGGATACGGTGCCGTTCCTTGATGCGCTCAAGGCCTGCGGTAAGCGACGCATTCTGTTGACCAATGCCCATCCCCACAATCTGGCGGTGAAGCTCAAACACACCGGCCTGGATGCGCACCTTGATTTATTACTTTCCACCCACACATTTGGTTATCCGAAAGAGGATCAGCGCCTGTGGCGCGCCGTGGCGGAGGAGACTGGCCTTGAGGCCCATAAAACGCTGTTTGTCGACGACAGCGAGGCGATTCTGGATGCCGCGAGGGAATTTGGCATTCGTTACTGCCTGGGCATTACCAATCCCGACTCCGGGCTGGCGGAAAAGCAGTATCTGCGCCACCCAGGATTGAATGATTACCGGCGACTGATCCCTTCGCTTACCCCGAAGGAGAGGCGATGAAAGAGAAGCCCAGCGAAACCGTCAGACTGGACAAATGGCTTTGGGCCGCCCGCTTTTACAAGACCCGCGCACTGGCGCGGGAGATGATTGAAGGCGGCAAGGTGCATTACAACGGACAACGCAGCAAACCCGGGAAAATTGTCGAGCTGGACGCCATGCTGACGCTGCGCCAGGGCAATGACGAGCGTACGGTACGGATTGTCGGTATTACCGAACAGCGCCGCCCGGCAAGTGAAGCCGTCGCCCTGTATGAAGAGACGGCGGAAAGTATCGAGAAGCGTGAAAAAGTGGCCCTGGCGCGCAAAATGAACGCCCTGACCATGCCGCACCCTGACAGACGTCCGGACAAGAAAGAGCGCCGCGACCTGATGAGATTTAAACACGGCGAGAGTGAGTAACTCGCGCCAGAAAGAGAGATGATTATGACTCAACACGATCAATTACATCGTTATCTGTTTGAAAACTATGCCGTACGCGGCGAGCTGGTGACGGTGTCGGAAACCCTGGAACAGATTCTGGCCAATCACACCTATCCACAGCCGGTGAAAACGGTGCTGGCGGAGCTGCTGGTCGCCACCAGCCTGCTGACCGCGACGCTGAAGTTTGCTGGTGATATTACCGTTCAGCTGCAGGGCGATGGCCCTTTACAGCTGGCGGTGATCAACGGCAATAACCAGCAGCAGTTGCGTGGCGTCGCGCGCGTGCAGGGCGATATTGCGGACGATGCGGATCTGAAAACGATGGTCGGCAACGGCTATCTGGTCATTACCATCTCCCCGAAAGAGGGTGAACGTTATCAGGGTGTGGTCGGTCTGGAAGGCGATACGCTGGCCGCCTGCCTGGAAGATTACTTCCAGCGTTCAGAGCAGCTGCCGACGCGCCTCATCATTCGCACCGGGGAACATGAAGGTCAGCCGATGGCCGGTGGGATGCTGCTGCAGGTGATGCCGGCGCAGGATACCCAGACGACCGACTTCGAGCACCTGGCGACGCTCACCGAGACCATCAAGGCGGAAGAGCTGTTCACCCTGCCGGCGAACGATGTGCTGTGGCGCCTGTACCATGAGGAAGAGGTCACGGTCTACGAGCCGCAGAGCGTCGAGTTCAAATGTACGTGTTCTCGTGAACGCTGCGCTGGCGCGCTGAAGACCCTGCCGGATGAAGAGATAGATAGCATCCTCGCCGATGAAGGCGAGATTGATATGCACTGCGACTACTGCGGTAACCACTATATCTTCAATGCCATGGATATTGCCGAGATCCGTAATAACGCCTCTCCGGCCGACCCACAGGTCCATTAATCCCCGCGTCTTCCACAGGTACAGGGTGGCGATGTTGTTCGTCGCCTTGTGCCTGACTTTTATTTATTCACGAGTTGAATCGATTTTCCCTGAAAGAGTTACGTAATTTTATTCCAGGAAAGCGATTACATTCACAATTCAGTAGTTTTTTTAATTACTTTTTAACCATTAATAAACATCTACCCCCAACATCCGCCCATTTCCTGAGATAATCCACTTCACTTCGTGACAGGAGTCACCGTTTTTTTCGTCATTCTGAGGAATGTCGAGATACGTAAATCTATGAGCCTGGTCGCGGTCAATACCCGGTAAGAAACCCTACAATTTACAGCAGTACATCTTGGCTAAGGAGCAGTGACATGCGCGTTAATCATGGTTTAACCCCGCAGGATCTCAAGGCTTATGGTATCAATGACGTTCAGGATATCGTCCACAACCCCAGCTACGATATGTTGTTTCAGGAAGAGCTCGACCCCAGCCTGGAAGGTTACGAACGTGGCGTATTAACCAGTCTGGGTGCTATCGCCGTCGACACGGGCATTTTTACCGGCCGTTCTCCGAAAGATAAGTATCTCGTTCGCGACGACACCACCCGCGATACCGTCTGGTGGTCCGATAAAGGCAAAGGTAAAAACGACAACAAGCCGCTTTCACAGGAAACCTGGCAGCATCTGAAAGGGCTGGTGACCCAGCAGTTGTCCGGTAAACGGCTGTTTATCGTCGACGCCTTCTGCGGCGCCAACGCCGATACGCGTCTCAGCGTGCGCTTTATTACCGAAGTGGCCTGGCAGGCGCACTTCGTTAAAAACATGTTCATCCGCCCGAGCGATGAAGAGCTGGCGGACTTCGAGCCCGACTTCATCGTGATGAACGGCGCGAAGTGCACCAACCCGCAGTGGAAAGAGCAAGGTCTGAACTCGGAAAACTTCATCGCCTTCAACCTCACCGAGCGCATCCAGCTGATCGGCGGCACCTGGTATGGTGGCGAAATGAAGAAAGGGATGTTCTCGATCATGAACTACCTGCTGCCGCTGAAGGGCATCGCCTCCATGCACTGCTCAGCCAACGTCGGCGAAAAAGGCGATGTCGCTATTTTCTTCGGCCTCTCAGGCACCGGCAAAACCACCCTCTCCACCGATCCAAAACGCCGCCTGATTGGCGATGATGAACATGGCTGGGATGACGACGGCGTGTTTAACTTCGAAGGGGGCTGCTACGCCAAGACCATCAAGCTCTCTGAAGCGGCCGAGCCGGATATCTATCACGCCATTCGCCGCAATGCTCTGCTGGAAAACGTGGTGGTGCGCGCCGATGGCACGATCGATTTCGATGACGGTTCGAAGACTGAAAACACCCGCGTCTCCTACCCCATCGACCATATCGACAACATTGTTAAACCGGTTTCCAAAGCGGGTCACGCCACCAAAGTGATCTTCCTGACGGCCGATGCGTTCGGCGTCCTGCCGCCGGTCTCCCGCCTGACCGCCGATCAGACCCAGTACCATTTCCTGTCCGGGTTTACCGCCAAACTGGCCGGCACCGAACGCGGCGTGACCGAGCCCACGCCAACCTTCTCCGCCTGCTTTGGCGCCGCCTTCCTGTCGCTGCATCCGACACAGTACGCCGAAGTGCTGGTTAAACGTATGCAGGCGGCCGGCGCGCAGGCTTATCTGGTCAATACCGGCTGGAACGGCACCGGCAAGCGTATCTCGATTAAAGATACCCGCGCCATCATCGACGCCATCCTCAATGGCTCGCTGGACAACGCGGAGACCTTTACCCTGCCGATGTTTAACCTGCAGATCCCAACGGCGCTCCCGGGTGTGGATACCCAGATCCTCGATCCGCGCAGCACCTATGGTTCCCCGGAGCAGTGGCAGGAAAAAGCCGATCAGCTGGCGAAGCTGTTTATCGAGAACTTTGAGAAGTATACCGATACGCCAGCGGGCGCCACGCTGGTGGCGGCAGGGCCGCAGCGCTAACGGGCGCAGAGGTGAAAAAGCCGGGCTTGCCCGGCTTTTTGTTGTGCAACGTCCTGATCGGCCAACCTCGGCCGCACTCAGCTCTCTTTGGCGGGTTTCATCGGCGCCAGCATCCGGTGCACCGGTAGCCAGGCGCGGATCAGTAATCCGCCGCGTTCGCTGGAGCCAATCTCCAGCCGGCCGTTGTGATTGTCGATAATACGCTGAACAATCGCCAGCCCCAGCCCGGTGCCGCTGGTACTGCGGGCGCTATCGCCGCGTACAAACGGCTGGAACAGATGTTCGCGCTGCTCAGGTTTGATCCCCGGCCCGTCATCTTCCACCTGGAACCAGGCCCGGCTCGCTTCGCTGCCGCTGCTGACCTTGATCCAGCCATTGCCATAGCGAGCCGCATTCACCACCATATTCGCCAGCGCACGCTTGATAGAAAGCGGGTGCATGCGTACCGGGATTTCACCGGCCTGCAGGGCGGTGGCGATCTCACGTTCATAGCCGCTCTCTGCGGCGATCACTTCGCCCAGTACAGCATTGAGGTCCGCCAGCTCCATCGGCATCTCCTGCCCGGTGCGCAGATAGTCGATAAACTGCTCGATGATGGCGTTGCACTCTTCGATATCTTTATTGATCGACTCAGCGAGATACCCGTCCTGCTCGCCCATCATCTCGGTGGCCAGACGAATGCGCGTCAGCGGAGTACGTAAATCGTGGCTGACCCCGGCCATCAGCAACGTACGGTCGTCAGCCAGCTGCTTCACGCCCGCGGCCATATGGTTAAAGGCGCGGGTCACCGAGCGCACCTCAGAGGCGCCGTACTCTCGCAGCGGCGGCGGGATAATACCGCGCCCGACCTGCAGCGCCGCGTGTTCGAGATCTACCAGCGGACGGTTCTGAATACGGATAAACAGCCAGGCGCCGCCTATCGCCAACAGCATGATCGCCAGGGTATAGCGGAACAGCGGCGAGAAGTCGCCCTGATGAATTTCGGTCAGCGGTACCCGCACCCAGATATTGGGCGACAGCCAGGTCTTCAGCCACACCACGGGGGAGCTTTTATTGACCTCCACCCGCACCTCAGTGGGGCCGCCGAGCTGATGCGCCATCTGCTGGCTTAAGAATTCATAATGCTGCGCCCAGCGCAGCCCTGCGTCTTCCGCCGCTTCATTGGAATAGAGCGAAATCCCCAGCTCACGATAAATTTCACGACGAAACGCCGGGGGCACCACCAGCTGGGTGCCATCCTCCAGCTGCAGTTTGTCGGTCATCAGCATACGGACTTCGTAGGCCAATACTTTATTAAACTGCTGGAGACTCGGCAGGATCGCGAAATTCAGTACCACCAGATAGGTCGTCACCAGGCTGACGAACAGCAAGGTGACGATCAGGAGCAGCGTGCGAGCAAAGGAGCTGCGCGGCGAAAAGCGCACGCGTTTCATGCCTTAGAGCCGTCCGGGACGAAGACGTAGCCCAGACCCCAGACGGTCTGGATATAGCGCGGATGCGCCGGATCCTCTTCCACCATGCGGCGCAGGCGGGAGATCTGAACGTCGATGGAGCGCTCCATCGCAGAATATTCGCGCCCGCGGGCGAGGTTCATCAGCTTATCGCGCGACAGCGGTTCGCGAGGATGACTCACCAGCGCCTTCAGGACCGCAAATTCGCCGCTGGTCAACGGCATCGGCTCGTCTTCACGGAACATCTCGCGGGTGCCCAGGTTCAGTTTGAATTTACCAAAGGCGATAACCGCCTCTTCCTGCGATGGCGCGCCCGGCAGTTCATTCGCCTGACGACGCAGCACCGCCCGAATACGGGCCAGCAGTTCACGCGGGTTAAACGGCTTCGGAATGTAGTCGTCAGCCCCGATTTCCAGGCCAACGATCCGGTCAACCTCTTCACCTTTCGCCGTCACCATAATGATCGGCATCGGGTTGCTCTGACTGCGCAGACGACGGCAAATCGAGAGACCATCTTCCCCAGGCAGCATCAGATCCAGCACCATCAGGTGGAAGGATTCACGGGTTAACAGACGATCCATCTGTTCGGCGTTCGCCACGCTACGAACCTGGAAGCCCTGCTCGGTCAGATAACGTTCGAGCAGCGCACGCAGGCGCATGTCGTCATCCACAACCAGAATCTTATAATTCTCTTGCATTGTTTGTACTCCCAAAGGTTCACTGCAATAGTCAGTGCGTATTCTCAAAAAAGCCCGGCGCGCTCACCAGCTAAATCTGGTATATATTCCAGGCTAAATTGTTACAAAGCATATTTAACAGCAGGTTAAGTATACATTTAATCATAAGACACAGTATTTATCCTGTCGGTATTATTACGCGCTACAAATTGTGCGCAACGACAGACTGTCAGAAGGTTGAACTCACGATGAAAACGCCGCTGATCACCCGCGAGGGATATGAAAAACTGAAGCAGGAAATGGACTACCTGTGGCGCCAGGAGCGCCCGGAAGTGACCAAAAAGGTCACCTGGGCCGCCAGCCTTGGCGACCGCAGCGAGAACGCGGACTACCAGTACAACAAAAAGCGCCTGCGGGAGATCGATCGCCGGGTCCGCTATCTGACCAAATGTCTGGAACAGTTAAAGATCGTCGATTATTCCCCGCAGCAGGAAGGCAAAGTCTTCTTCGGCGCCTGGGTAGAGATCGAAAACGACGAGGGCGATACCAAACGCTTTCGCATCGTCGGCTACGATGAAATTTTTGGCCGCAAAGACTACATCTCCATCGACTCACCGATGGCGCGGGCCTTGCTGAAAAAAGAGGTCGGCGATCTGGCTATCGTTAACACGCCGGCGGGCGAAGCCAGCTGGTATGTCAACGAGATCGAATACGTAAAATAGACAAGAACTTTCCGAGAGACACCGGGCGCGACTGGCATTTTCAGCCGTCAGTCCGTATAACTAGTCCCTGATTTTTGACCCTAAAGATGAATTAAAAGCCATGATGAATGATTCGCTCTGCCGCATTATTGCGGGTGAACTTCAGGCCAGAGCCGAACAGGTAGAAGCTGCCGTTCGCCTGCTTGATGAAGGGAACACCGTGCCGTTTATTGCACGTTATCGTAAAGAAGTCACCGGCGGTCTGGATGACACGCAGCTGCGTAATCTGGAAACTCGCCTTGGCTATCTGCGCGAACTGGAAGACCGTCGTCAGGCGATCCTCAAATCCATCGCTGAACAGGGCAAACTGACCGACGCGCTGGAAAAAGCCATCACCTCCACGCTGAGCAAAACCGAACTGGAAGACCTCTACCTGCCGTACAAGCCGAAGCGCCGTACCCGCGGGCAGATCGCCATCGAAGCCGGGCTGGAGCCGCTGGCTGACCTGCTGTGGAACGAACCGGCCCACGATCCGGAAGCGGAAGCCGCAAAATATATTAACGCTGACAACGGCATCGCCGACAGCAAAGCGGCCCTGGACGGCGCGCGCTATATTCTGATGGAGCGGTTTGCCGAAGACGCCGCGCTGCTGGCGAAGGTCCGTGACTATCTGTGGAAAAACGCCCACCTGGTCTCCACCGTCGTCAGCGGCAAAGAAGAGGAAGGCGCCAAATTCCGCGACTACTTCGATCACCATGAACCGATCGCCACCGTGCCGTCGCATCGCGCGCTGGCGATGTTCCGCGGTCGCAACGAAGGCGTGCTGCAGCTCTCTTTAAACGCCGATCCGCAGTTTGACGAGCCGCCGAAAGAGAGCCACGGCGAGCAAATTATTATCCACCACCTTGGCCTGCGCCTGAATAACGCCCCGGCGGACAGCTGGCGTAAAGGTGTCGTCAGCTGGACCTGGCGTATCAAAGTACTGATGCACCTCGAAACCGAGCTGATGGGCACCGTGCGCGAGCGCGCGGAGGACGAAGCCATCAACGTCTTCGCCCGTAACCTGCACGACCTCCTGATGGCCGCGCCCGCCGGGCTGCGCGCCACCATGGGACTCGATCCGGGCCTGCGCACCGGGGTGAAAGTGGCCGTCGTCGACGCCACCGGTAAACTGGTCGCCACCGATACCATCTATCCCCATACCGGCCAGGCCGCCAAAGCGGCCGTCGTCGTCGCCGCGCTGTGTGAAAAGTACAATGTTGAGCTGGTGGCCATCGGCAATGGTACCGCCTCGCGTGAAACCGAGCGTTTCTTCCTCGACGTGCAGAAGCAGTTCCCGAAAGTCACCGCCCAGAAGGTGATCGTCAGCGAAGCCGGGGCTTCCGTTTACTCCGCCTCCGAGCTGGCGGCCCAGGAGTTCCCGGACCTCGACGTGTCGCTGCGCGGCGCGGTCTCCATCGCCCGCCGTCTGCAGGATCCCCTGGCCGAGCTGGTGAAAATCGACCCGAAATCGATTGGCGTCGGCCAGTATCAGCACGATGTCAGCCAGACCCAGCTGGCGCGTAAGCTGGACGCGGTGGTGGAAGACTGCGTGAACGCCGTCGGCGTTGACCTGAACACCGCCTCCGTTCCGCTGCTGACCCGCGTCGCCGGCCTGACCCGCATGATGGCGCAGAACATCGTTGCCTGGCGCGACGAGAACGGCCAGTTCCAGAATCGCCAGCAGTTGCTGAAGGTCAGCCGTCTGGGGCCGAAAGCCTTTGAACAGTGCGCCGGCTTCCTGCGTATCAACCACGGCGACAACCCGCTGGATGCCTCCACCGTGCACCCGGAAGCCTATCCGGTGGTCGAGCGCATTCTGGCCGCCACCCAGCAGGCGCTGAAAGATCTGATGGGCAACAGCAGCGAACTGCGTCATCTGAAGGCCGTGGATTTCACCGATGAGAAGTTCGGCGTTCCGACCGTCACCGACATTATCAAAGAGCTGGAAAAACCGGGCCGCGATCCGCGTCCGGAGTTTAAGACGGCGAAGTTCGCCGACGGCGTAGAGACCATGAACGATCTGCTGCCGGGGATGATCCTGGAAGGCGCCGTCACCAACGTCACCAATTTCGGCGCGTTTGTCGATATCGGCGTCCATCAGGATGGACTGGTACACATTTCGTCGCTTTCTGACCGGTTTGTTGAAGATCCGCACACCGTGGTGAAAGCGGGCGACATCGTGAAGGTCAAAGTCATGGAAGTCGATCTGCCGCGTAAACGTATCGCTCTGACCATGCGTCTCGACGAGCAGCCAGGCGACAGCAACGCCCGCCGCGGCGGCGGTCAGGATCGCCCCCAGGGCAACCGCCCGGCCGCGAAAGCCGCCAAACCCCGCGGTCGCGAGGCACAGCCTGCCGGTAACAGCGCAATGATGGATGCCCTCGCTGCGGCGATGGGTAAAAAACGCTAATCTCTCCCTGCCCCTTTTCAGGGGCAGTTTTCATTTTTTATCCCCTGGCGATACGGCCGCCATTACGCGCAAAACGGGTTCAGTCATTTCTGATAATCTGCATTAATTCCGTTAAGGAAAGGTCGCGAAATTATTATTTTCATTTCGTTAACTTAAGAAACCTTAATTAAACATTAGATCGCCGAAATAATATTTTGCGCTATTTGATCACCGACTGGATTTTGCGGCATATCAATAAAAAGGTGATTTTCGCTATAAAAATAGCGCGAAGCGCATCATATGTATTGATGATAAAAACCATTCTCATTATCATCACTTTCAGAACGTTTTTTCCTTTTTCGTTGGCTACGGTCCCCGGCGCAGCTGCCTCCAGGCGTCCGGAAAATTCTTCTTCGGTTAGCGATAGACAAGTAGGCCCTATGCAATTCACACCTGATAGTGCGTGGAAAATTACCGGATTCTCCCGCGATATTAGCCCAGCATACCGTCAGAAATTACTCTCCCTCGGCATGCTGCCCGGTTCCTCATTTCATGTGGTTCGCGTAGCGCCACTCGGCGATCCTGTTCATATTGAAACCCGACGCGTCAGTCTGGTATTACGCAAAAAAGATCTCGCCTTAATCGAACTGGAAGCGGTTGCACAATAACGGCTGGCCCGGCACAAGAGTCTGAAATATGAAAAAATTAACCGTTGGTTTAATTGGTAATCCTAATTCTGGCAAGACCACCTTATTTAATCAGCTGACCGGTGCCCGCCAGCGCGTAGGCAACTGGGCCGGGGTCACCGTTGAGCGTAAAGAGGGCGTTTTCGCCACCACTGACCATCAGGTCACGCTGGTCGACCTCCCGGGGACCTACTCCCTGACCACCATCTCTTCGCAGACCTCGCTGGACGAGCAGATTGCCTGCCACTACATCCTGAGCGGCGACGCCGACATGCTGATTAACGTGGTTGATGCCTCCAACCTTGAGCGAAACCTCTATCTGACGCTGCAGCTGCTCGAGCTGGGGATCCCCTGCGTCGTCGCGCTGAACATGCTGGATATCGCCGAAAAGCAGCAGGTGCGTATCGATATCGACGCCCTCGCCGCCCGTCTCGGCTGCCCGGTCATTCCGCTGGTCTCAACCCGCGGACGCGGAATCGAAGCGCTGAAGATTGCCCTCGACCGTCATCAGGCGAACAGCGATATTGAGCTGGTTCACTATCCGCAGCCGCTGCTGCGCGAAGCTGACCTGCTGGCGCAGCAAATGTCAGCGCAGATCCCGACCCGGCAGCGGCGCTGGCTGGGTCTGCAGATGCTGGAGGGCGATATCTACAGCCGGGCCTATGCCGGCGACGCCGCCGATAAACTGGATATTGCTCTGGCGAATCTCAGCGACGTGATCGACGACCCGGCGTTGCATATCGCAGACGCACGCTATCAGACCATCGCCGCCATTTGCGACGCCGTCAGCAACACCCTGACCGCCGAGCCGAGCCGCTTCACCGCGGCGATGGACAAAGTGATCCTCAACCGCTTCCTCGGGTTGCCGATTTTTCTCTTTGTCATGTACCTGATGTTCCTGCTGGCGATAAACATCGGCGGCGCGCTGCAGCCGATTTTTGATGCCGGTTCGGTCGCGGTCTTTATTCACGGTATTCAATGGCTGGGCTACACCCTGCACTTCCCGGACTGGCTGACCGTGTTCCTCGCCCAGGGGATCGGCGGCGGTATCAACACCGTACTGCCGCTGGTGCCGCAGATCGGCATGATGTATCTGTTCCTCTCCTTCCTCGAGGACTCCGGCTACATGGCGCGCGCCGCCTTTGTCATGGACCGCCTGATGCAAGCCCTCGGCCTGCCGGGGAAATCCTTTGTCCCGTTGATTGTCGGTTTCGGCTGCAACGTGCCGTCGGTGATGGGCGCCCGCACCCTTGACGCACCGCGCGAGCGTCTGATGACCATTGTGATGGCGCCGTTTATGTCCTGCGGCGCGCGGCTGGCGATCTTCGCCGTCTTCGCGGCCGCGTTCTTTGGTCAGAACGGTGCGCTGGCGGTCTTCTCGCTCTACGTGCTGGGCATTGTGATGGCCATTCTCACCGGCCTGATGCTGAAGCACACCATTATGCGTGGCGAAGCCTCGCCGTTCGTGATGGAGCTGCCGGTGTACCACGTCCCGCACATCAAGAGCCTGATTATCCAGACCTGGCAGCGCCTGAAAGGCTTTGTGCTGCGCGCCGGGAAGGTGATCGTCATTGTCAGCATCTTCCTCAGCGCGCTGAACAGCTTCTCGCTGAGCGGTAAGGTCGTCGACAACATCAACGACTCCGCGCTGGCCTCGGTGAGCCGGGTCATTACGCCGGTGTTTAAACCGATCGGCGTGCATGAAGATAACTGGCAGGCCACCGTCGGCCTGTTTACCGGCGCGATGGCGAAGGAGGTGGTGGTCGGTACGCTGAACACCCTCTATACCGCCGAAGATATCCAGAATGAGGAATTCAATCCGCAGACCTTCAGCCTCGGCGAAGAACTGCTGGCCGCCGTCGACGAAACATGGCAGGGACTGAAAGACACCTTCAGCCTCAGCGTCCTGGCCAACCCCATCGAAGCCAGCAAAGGCGATGGCGAGATGGCCACCGGCGCCATGGGCGTGATGGGCAGTAAATTTGGCAGCGCGGCGGCGGCATACAGCTACCTGATCTTCGTTCTGCTCTATATCCCCTGCATCTCGGTGATGGGCGCCATCGCCCGCGAATCGAGCCGCGGCTGGATGACCTTCTCCATCCTGTGGGGGCTGAATATCGCCTATTCGCTCTCGACGCTCTATTACCAGACCGTCAGCTTTAGCGACCATCCGCGCTACAGCCTGGTGTGTATCCTGGCAGTGGTGTTGTTCAACGTGGTGCTCTTCGGCCTGCTGCGCCGGGCGCGCAGCCGGGTGGACGTCTCGCTGCTGGCCACCCGAAAAACGCCGGCCTCCTGCTGTTCCAGCCCGGCTGGCGATTGCCACTAAGGAGGGTCTGTGGCGTCGTTAATGGAAGTCCGCGATATGCTGGCCCTGCAGGGCCGCATGGAGGCGAAACAGCTCAGCGCCCGCCTGCGGACGCCTCAGCCGCTGATTGACGCGATGCTGGAACGGATGGAAGCCATGGGTAAGGTGGTACGGATCAGCGAAACGAGCGAGGGCTGTCTCTCAGGCAGCTGTAAAAGCTGTCCTGAAGGGAAAGCGGCGTGCCAGCAGGAGTGGTGGGCGCTGCGATGAAAAGAGTCAGGCCAGATCGCGCAGCGGGTAAAACGAGTAAGACAGCAGTGAAAAACGGGCCAGCAGGCCCGTTTTTTTATGACTGGATTATTTATAAACGTCAGCGTTAGCGTGTACGGTTTTTTCGTTTTTCTGCCCGGCAATCACCACAAAGTATTTCCCACCCAGCTCATCGGCTTTTTTCGACAGATCGCGTCGGGCGTCCATCGGCGACGTCGTCCTGGAGGTCGTAATGCTACCGACCTTGGTCAGATTCATCTTCGCCACGTCTTCTTTTTGGATCTCTTTCGCGGCAAATGCGCCAAAAGACAGGGTGCCAATCACCAGAGATGCAACCATTCCTGTAACAAGTTTCATAGTCTCTACTCTCCATAAGGTTGTTATTGTAGGTCACGGTGGCGGAATGAAATAATCAACCACCGTAACAACCTAAGTATTGCTAGGAATGGCCCATTTACCATGGCGTGGCAAAAAAAATTACCCCAGCTGCGTTTTCAACGCCAGCAGCGGCTCGCAGAAGGCCGCGGGATGGGAAACAAACGGCGCATGCGCCGCCTTATCGAAGAGGATTGACTCGCTTTCCGGCCACAGCTCATCCAGCAGCGGGACAATCTTGCGCGGCACCAGTCCGTCCAGCCGGCCATACAGCCGCAGAAGCGGTATCGGCAACCCAACCAGCGCCTGGCGCAGATCGACGGTTCTGAGGATCTCCAGTCCGCCGTTCAGCGCCTCGGCAGAAGGCATCGGCAGCGAGAGCACCGCCTGCTTTAACGCCCGCGCATCCTGACGCGCGCTCTCTGTGCCCATGGTTTGCAGGGCGAGGAATCGCTCGACGGTGCGCTGGAAATCGTCGCTCAGCTGCTGCTGAAACCCGGCCAGCACCTCGGGCTTGATGCCGGGCCAGTCGTCACAAGCCGCGAAACAGGGGGAAGAGGCAACCGTCACCAGCGCCTGCACGCGTTCCGGGTGCATCATCGCCACCTGGCTTGCCACCAGCCCGCCCAGGCTCCAGCCCAGCCACACCGCCTGAGGAGGAGCCTGCTCCAGCACCCGCTGCGCCATCGCCTCGAGCGACATCGCCCCATATCCGCCGCTGCGGCCATAGCCCGGCAGGTCCACCAGGTGGAGGGTAAAATGCGAAGCCAGCTGCGGCGTGATGCAATCCCATACCTGAGCGTTCAGCCCCCAGCCGTGCAGCAGCACAAGATGACAATCACCTTCGCCGATTGTTTGCCACCAGATGTCGTTCATCCGTTACCGTTCTCTTTTTTACTGGACAGAAGGCCAAATATGCTAACAGCACACAGCTTATGCTGGCTATGCCAAATGCCGCTGGCGGTCGCCTGCTGGGGGATCTGCTCCCGCTGCAGCCGCGCCCTGCTCGCCTGCCCCCCGCTCTGCCCGCAGTGTGGCCTGCCGGCGGCGACATCCCATCACCCCTGCGGCCGCTGCCTGCAAAAACCACCTCCCTGGCATTGGCTGGTGGCAGTCAATGACTATCGCCCGCCGCTGAGCGGTCTGGTCCAGCAGTTGAAGTTTCACCATCGTCCGGAGCTGGGGCCTGCCCTCGCGCGCCTGCTGCTGCTGCGTCTTCTGCAGTGTGACGATTTGCCGCCGGTGGACGGTATGATCGGCGTACCGCTGTGGCATCGCCGCCGCTGGCGCCGGGGTTATAATCAGTGTGACGAACTGTGCCGACCGTTAGCCCGCTGGCGAGGTTGCGTCTGGCATCGGGAAGGCCTGACGCGCCAGCGAGCCGGCGCCGTCCAACATTCGCTCAATGCCCGCCAGCGCAGGCAGAACCTGAAAAATGCCTTTCAGCTTGAATTTGCCGTGGAGGGACTCCATATCGCTATCGTGGATGATGTCGTCACGACCGGCAGCACCGTCGCCGAGATATCCCGCCTGCTTTTGCGAAACGGCGCCGCGACGGTTCAGGTATGGTGTTTGTGCCGTACCTTGTAGACCCCCGCTGATGGGCGTATTATAACCCAGTAAAATAGTCAACTATTAGGCCAACGCTATGATCCGTATTTCCGATGCTGCACAAGCGCACTTTGCCAAACTGCTGGCAAATCAGGAAGAAGGGACGCAAATTCGCGTATTTGTGATTAATCCCGGCACCCCAAACGCTGAGTGCGGCGTATCTTACTGCCCACCGGATGCGGTGGAAGACACCGACACGGCGCTGAAATTTGAACAGCTGACCGCCTATGTCGATGAGCTCAGCGCGCCCTATCTGGAAGACGCTGAAATTGATTTCGTCACCGACCAGCTTGGCTCGCAGCTGACGCTGAAAGCGCCGAACGCCAAGATGCGCAAAGTCTCTGACGATGCCCCGCTGATGGAGCGCGTCGAGTACCTGCTGCAGTCGCAGATTAACCCGCAGCTGGCGGGCCACGGCGGCCGCGTGTCGCTGATGGAGATCACCGACGACGGTCTGGCTATTCTGCAGTTCGGCGGCGGATGCAACGGCTGTTCGATGGTTGACGTGACCCTGAAAGAAGGCATTGAAAAGCAGCTGCTGAACGAGTTTCCGGAGCTGAAAGGGGTTCGCGATCTGACCGAGCATCAGCGCGGCGAGCACTCCTACTACTAAGCCCTTCCTCCGGCGGCACCCTGCCGCCGGTCCTCCCTTGCCCTTTCTGTGTTACCGCGCAACATCTCCCGCTAAATGACCGGCAAAAACCGGGGAAAGAGTATGACTTAAGTCTCATATTTAACATTTTCCCCCGTCAGGTGATTCTCAACCCTCACATGTTACCCGTATCATCCCCTTCAGGCACCACCGGCAAAAAAATAGCCAGCTATCCTTTCTCTGGGTAAGGATAATGCAAGTATTTACGGTGCCAGACTATTTTGCTCCCACATGGGGCAGATGTCTTACAGGTTGAATCTTTGACGTTACCCATAACAAATTAAGGCCAGGTAAATCATGCCATTAATCATCGTTGCTATCGGGGTTGCCCTGTTATTGCTGTTAATGATCCGTTTCAAAATGAACGGCTTCATTGCGCTGGTTCTGGTGGCGCTCGCCGTCGGATTAATGCAGGGTATGCCGCTGGATAAAGTGATCGTCTCTATCAAGAACGGCGTTGGCGGCACCCTTGGCAGCCTCGCGCTGATCATGGGCTTCGGCGCTATGCTCGGTAAACTGCTGGCAGACTGCGGCGGCGCCCAGCGTATCGCCACTACCCTTATCAATAAGTTCGGTAAGAAGCATATTCAGTGGGCGGTTGTGCTGACCGGCTTCACCGTCGGCTTCGCGCTGTTCTATGAAGTGGGCTTCGTGCTGATGCTGCCGCTGGTGTTTACCATCGCCGCCTCGGCCCGCATCCCGCTGCTGTACGTCGGTGTCCCGATGGCCGCCGCGCTCTCTGTCACCCACGGCTTCCTGCCGCCGCATCCGGGTCCGACCGCGATTGCCACCATCTTCCATGCCGATATGGGCAAAACGCTGCTCTACGGCACCATTCTGGCTATCCCGACGGTTATCCTGGCAGGGCCGGTGTTTGCGCGCTTCCTGAAAGGCATTGATAAGCCGATCCCGGAAGGCCTGCATAACCCGAAAGTATTCACTGAAGAAGAGATGCCTGGCTTTGGCGTCAGCGTCTGGACCTCGCTGGTACCGGTGATCCTGATGGCGATGCGCGCCGTGGCCGAGATGATCCTGCCGAAGGGCCACGCCTTCCTGCCGATTGCTGAGTTCTTCGGCGACCCGGTGATGGCCACCCTGATTGCGGTACTGATCGCCCTGTTCACCTTCGGTTTGAACCGCGGCCGCTCCATGGAGCAGATCAACGATACCCTGACTTCTTCTATTAAAATCATCGCGATGATGCTGTTGATCATCGGCGGCGGCGGCGCCTTCAAACAGGTGCTGGTGGATAGCGGCATGGATAAATACATCGCCTCTATCATGCACGAATCGAACATGTCTCCGCTGTTTATGGCGTGGTCAATCGCCGCAGTGCTGCGTATCGCGCTGGGTTCGGCGACCGTTGCCGCCATCACCGCAGGCGGGATTGCAGCGCCGCTGATCGCCACCACCGGCGTCAGCCCGGAACTGATGGTTATCGCCGTTGGCTCCGGCAGCGTTATCTTCTCTCACGTCAACGATCCGGGTTTCTGGCTGTTCAAAGAGTACTTTAACCTGACCATCGGCGAGACCATCAGGTCCTGGTCGGTGCTGGAAACCATTATCTCAGTATGCGGCCTGGTAGGCTGTCTGCTGCTGGGGATGGTGGTGTAAGGAGACTCCCGCACAGAAAAAGGCCGGTCCGCATAATGCGGACCG
>NZ_KV789786.1:0-4329 GCF_001807705.1 Klebsiella sp. HMSC25G12
TCAGCAAAAGTTCGATTTATTCAACAAAGCCTTTTTTTATATACGATCTGACGAATTCAGCAGAAGGAAACTCATCATTCGTGACGAAATAAAAATTAGTTTCCCCATTAATATAGAAATGAGTGTTTACTCACAGAAAGAAAATCAGGAGTAATTATTCTGAAGACAGATAATACAGAAGTCGTACAGCGCATTTAACTCACTTCTCAGGAGGTTAATCACTCTCTATTTGTGGACAACCGACATGTCTTAAGGCTCTGGAATAACGTGTTGATATTTCGATGCGTAGCATGCAGCGGAATATTACCGGATCAATAAAGCAGGAAGAGGCGTTTTAATTCTTTCCGCAGGATGATAGTAGGGTGACTGCCATGTCTGATTATAATGAAAAAAGTGCGATCTCCGCACTTCTCGCAGGTCATTGTTCCGATCCATTTTCCGTGCTTGGCATGCACTCAACCGATGCGGGTCTGGAAGTGCGCGCATTATTACCCGATGCCACCGATGTATGGGTGATTGAACCGAAAACCGGGCGCAAAGTCGGTAAACTCGAATGCCTCGACACACGCGGGTTCTTTAGCGGCGTTCTGCCGCGCCGGAAAAATCCTTTTCGTTACCAGCTGGCCGTCACCTGGCACGGTCAGCAAAACCTGATTGACGACCCCTATCGCTTTGGCCCGCTGCTGCAGGAGCTTGATGCCTGGCTGCTCGCTGAAGGGACTCATCTGCGGCCCTACGAGACGCTGGGAGCCCATGCCGACACCATGGACGGCGTCACCGGGACGCGTTTTTCCGTCTGGGCGCCGAACGCCCGTCGTGTGTCGGTGGTCGGACAGTTCAACTACTGGGACGGCCGCCGCCACCCGATGCGTCTGCGCAAAGAGTCCGGCATCTGGGAGCTGTTTGTCCCCGGCGCGCATAACGGCCAGCTGTATAAGTTCGAGCTGATTGACGCCCACGGCCACCTGCGGGTGAAATCCGACCCGTATGCCTTTGAGGCACAGATGCGCCCGGAAAGCGCGTCGCTT
The DNA here is from genome assembly GCF_001807705.1 of Klebsiella sp. HMSC25G12. Classification (NCBI taxonomy): domain Bacteria; kingdom Pseudomonadati; phylum Pseudomonadota; class Gammaproteobacteria; order Enterobacterales; family Enterobacteriaceae; genus Klebsiella; species Klebsiella sp. HMSC25G12. The sequence goes on from NZ_KV789786.1 coordinate 1,029, forward strand.
ATCTGCGGCATGCCGGAAAAGGTCGAACAGCCACAGTCCCGTCAGCAGGCCAACCAGTTTGATGCACCGATTTCGATTTATGAAGTGCACCTTGGCTCGTGGCGCCGCCACGCCGATAACCATTTCTGGCTCAGCTACCGCGAGCTGGCGGACCAGCTGGTGCCTTACGCGAAGTGGATGGGCTTCACCCATCTGGAGCTGCTGCCGGTAAACGAACATCCGTTCGACGGCAGCTGGGGCTATCAGCCCACCGGGCTGTACGCGCCGACCCGCCGTTTTGGTACCCGTGAAGACTTCCGCTACTTCCTGAATGCTGCCCATGCCGCGGGTCTGAACGTGATCCTCGACTGGGTGCCGGGCCACTTCCCGTCGGATGACTTTGCGCTGGCATCGTTCGACGGCACCGCGTTGTATGAACACAGCGACCCGCGAGAAGGTTATCACCAGGACTGGAATACGCTGATCTACAACTACGGTCGCCGTGAAGTCAGCAACTTTCTGGTCGGGAACGCGCTGTACTGGATTGAACGCTTCGGGATCGACGCCCTGCGCGTGGATGCGGTTGCGTCAATGATCTACCGCGACTACAGCCGCAAAGAGGGGGAGTGGGTGCCCAATGAGTACGGCGGCCGGGAAAACCTCGAAGCGATTGAATTTCTGCGCAATACCAACCGTGTGCTCGGTGAGCAGACGCCGGGAGCGGTCACGATGGCGGAGGAGTCCACCGACTTCGCCGGGGTTACACGACCGTCTTCGACGGGCGGTCTTGGCTTCTGGTTCAAATGGAACCTCGGCTGGATGCATGACACCCTCGACTATATGCAGCTCGATCCCATCTATCGTCGTTATCATCACGACAAGATGACCTTCGGGATGCTCTACAACTACACCGAAAACTTCGTGTTGCCGCTGTCACACGATGAAGTGGTTCACGGCAAAAAATCGATTCTTGACCGGATGCCTGGCGATGCCTGGCAGAAGTTCGCCAACCTGCGCGCCTACTACGGCTGGCTGTTTGCCTTCCCCGGTAAAAAGCTGCTGTTTATGGGCAACGAGTTTGCCCAGGGGCGGGAGTGGAACCACGACGCCAGCCTCGACTGGCATCTGCTGGAAGGGGGCGACAACTGGCATCACGGGGTGCAGCGTCTGGTGCGCGATCTGAACCATACCTATCGCCACCATAAGGCACTGCACGAACTGGATTTTGACCCCTACGGCTTTGAATGGCTTGTTGTGGATGACCATGAACGGTCGGTGTTTATCTTTGTCCGTCGCGATAAAGCCGGGAACGAGATAATCGTGGCGAGCAACTTCACGCCAGTACCGCGTCACGGCTATCGCTTCGGGATTAACCAGCCGGGGCGCTGGCGTGAAGAGCTGAACACCGACTCGATGCACTACCACGGGAGCAACACCGGCAACGGCGGCTGCGTGGCAAGCGAGGCGATCGCCAGCCACGGTCGGGAGCATTCGCTGTCGGTGACTCTGCCGCCGCTGGCGACAATCTGGCTGGTACGGGAATCTGCAGGGCAATAAAACGCGCAGCTGATTTATTGCAGCTGACTTATTACCGGAGGTGATCACTTCTGAATTATTTTGCAGAAGAGTGAGGCTTTTTCTTCATTATTTTCTTTTATGGCTTTTATTTAATAGCAGGACATTATTATGAGTAAACTTGAATATACTGACAACTTAATGCTGTCGCGCCAGTTACCGCTTAAATCCGTGGCCCTGATCCTCGCCGGCGGACGTGGCACACGATTAAAAGACCTGACCACTATTCGCGCAAAACCTGCGGTGCATTTCGGCGGTAAATTCAGAATTATTGATTTTGCTTTATCGAATTGTATTAACTCCGGAATAAGACGTATCGGGGTCATTACACAATATCAGTCCCATTCACTGGTGCAGCATATTCAACGCGGCTGGGCATTCTTTAACGAAGAAATGAATGAGTTCGTGGATTTATTACCGGCGCAGCAGCGGGTGCATGGTGAGAACTGGTATCGGGGGACGGCGGATGCCGTGACCCAGAATCTGGATATTATCCGCCGCTATGATGCGGAATATGTCGTTATTCTGGCCGGGGACCATATCTATAAACAAGATTATTCGCGGATGCTGCTCGATCACGTTGAAAAAGGGGCGCGCTGTACCGTGGCCTGCCTGCCGGTCCCGGTTGAAGAGGCAAGCGCTTTTGGCGTCATGGCCGTGGATGAGAATGACAAAATCATTGAATTTGTTGAAAAACCGGCTAATCCGCCCACCATTCCTGGCGATGAAACCCGCTCGCTTGCCAGTATGGGCATTTATGTGTTTGATGCGGAATATCTCTACCAGCTGCTGGAAGACGACGATCGGGATGAACACTCCACCCATGATTTTGGCAAAGATATTATTCCCAGGATAACGGCGGCAGGTGAAGCGTATGCGCATCCGTTCCCGCGCTCCTGCGTTCAGTCGGATAATAATGCCGAGCCATACTGGCGCGATGTCGGAACCCTGGAGGCGTACTGGAAAGCGAATCTGGATTTAGCCTCAGTAGTGCCAGAGCTGGACGTTTATGACCGTAACTGGCCTATCCGTACCTATGTCGAATCGCTGCCCAGCGCCAAATTTGTTCAGGACCGTTCCGGCAGTCATGGCATGACCATGAATTCTCTGGTCTCCGGCGGCTGTATTATTTCTGGCTCGGTGGTGGTGCAGTCGGTTCTATTTTCCAGAGTTCGGATTAACTCGTTCTGTAATATTGATTCGTCGGTTTTATTACCGGGCGTCTGGGTCGGTCGCTCCTGCAGGATAAGACGCTGCGTGATCGACCGGGGATGCGTTATTCCGGAGGGGACGGTGATTGGCGAAAATGCCGTTGAGGATGCGCGACGCTTTTATCGTTCGGAAGAAGGCATCGTTCTGGTTACCAAAGAAATGCTGGACAAACTTGAGGTATGAGCCCATTTGCGGAAAAAGCGTGTCCGGCGGCAGAGAAAATATTGCCCTGTCGCGGGTCGTCTCTGTGGCTGAATAATAAGGAGCATACATGCAAGTTTTACATGTAGGAGCAGAGATGTTCCCGCTGTTAAAAACGGGCGGACTGGCCGACGTCACCGGCGCGCTCCCGGCGGCGCAAATTGCCGAGGGGCTGGATACCCGCGTGCTGCTGCCTGGGTTTCCGGCGATCCGCAACGGGGTTCAGGATCCGCAGGTGGTGGCCAGCAGGGAGACATTCGCCGGGCGGATGACGCTGCTGTTTGGCCATTTTAACGGTGTGGGCGGCTTTGTTGAATAAATCGAACTTTTGCTG
>NZ_KV789787.1:0-1443 GCF_001807705.1 Klebsiella sp. HMSC25G12
GCAGAAGCAGTTGAACACCTGGGTCAGTTTTCGGTCAGCGGCAACACCGCGACGACAGCGCGAAGACCATTGCCGTCTACCTGCCGGCACCTGCCGCGGACTGGGATCTGGCCATTGCCCGCCGCCTGCGGCATCAGCTGCAGAACTGGGTAGCGGCCGATCATCAGGTACAGCTGCACCTGCTGGAAAGCACCTTCGCAGCCTTGCCCAGCGACCAGAAGGACTGGCTGGCAAAACTGGCCTTCAACGGGATCGAGATTTGCTTGCACAAGGCCATGCCGGATCTCGGGATGCTCGGGCTGAACATCACCCTGCAGGGGCCACAAGGAAGCCTCGCCTGGGCCAGCGACAATGCGAACCTGAGCGCACCTGGGCGCACCTGGGATCTGGCGGCGGCCGGTGTGCGGATCGTCCGCGGCACACTCCCCGTCCTGCCGGCAGAGCGCGTGCTGAACGCACCCGATCTGATGCTTCCTACGCGCCCCGGTCTGGTCAAGGTCGAGATCAGCGATCAGCTGGATGGTTCGCTCGATGGCTGCCCGCCGCTTCTGGGAGAACCTCAGGCATGACGCCGGCAGCCTGCTGGATGATGCCCTGACAGGCAAGGATCCGATCACCGAACTGATCTACAGCGACCGTTATGTATGCAGCCCGCTAGTCGTAAATCTGCTGGTCAACGTTATTCATGAGCTGGGCAGGCATAGCGATGGAGACTTCGCCATCCGCATCCAGGGGCGTCAGTACCAGAAAGATGACAACCGCTCACCTTGGCAGTGCTGGCACGACTGGCGGACATCTCAGGAGCGCGATGAAGCTATCCGTCAGGCTTTGGAGTACTGCGGCTTCGAAGGCGAGGTGCTCAGCCTCCCATCTTTGCCGCACTACCGTCAGCTGCAACTGCAGTTGCGCTCCGGAAGGCAGCTGACCGTCCAGCTCGATCAGGGACTTTCATATTGGGAGGCCGAGCGTAGCGAGAAGTCCTACCTGCTCAGGTTCGACTTCGCAGCGCGTCAGTTAGGAGAGGAAATCATGGAGCGCATCCAGTGCAAGGTTGTAGCTACCGGTGATGAATGCACCCAGATTTTCATTTACGTGACCTAATAGCCCCCGCATCGCAAGGCCGGGTCCACCGGCCTTTTACTCCCGACTAAGACAGGCTTGTATACGCTGCTTCCATTCGAACACCTTGGCATGATTGACACCGAATGAGCTTTCTTTCGGGTGATGTACAGAGCGCAAAGGCTCACAGAACTTCGCCATAGTGTGCGGCCAGCGCAACGAACCTTTCACTGTCTGCCTCAAGATCCTGTCGATGCATTTCTCGGCCTCAACACCTGCTTTGAAGCCCATGATCCGTGTTGACATGGTCTTGCGGTTGTCTGAGGTGTCTATTTCTAGAAGGTAGCGCTGATTCATGTACAGGATCTTTAGCTACAACCAATT
>NZ_KV789788.1:0-534 GCF_001807705.1 Klebsiella sp. HMSC25G12
AATACCGGCTGCGCTACGCGCCGCCCGTATTACTCCGGCGCGGTATTATCTCATCAATATTCTTTATTCATCTCTGTTACATCGCTTCCGCTATTCTGCTGTGTATCTCTTCCGCTATTTATCTCTGATGAAAGATTAAATAAATACTGACCCGGGCGTCGTCCCTGTCGGGACACGGCTGTCGTGAACAGAGCCAGCAAGCTGTCTCTGCCCTGTCGGGCTTCCATCCTGACGCAAATTCAAAATCTCGCTTGCTGCATCCTTATCAGGATGCGCCGCTCTCACCGTGGCGATAAATACCCGCCACTCCAGGGCCTGAACGTGAATCCGATAAACACCGGATTGACGTTCAGGGTTGTGCGCATTCTCACTCCAGCTCGATATCGCCCGACTTCATCTTTCGCGGAGGGCTGCTTTTAGCATCAGCCGTGGAGGAAATAAAGGGGTATATAAACGCCGCGCGCCCCTTTATTTCCTCCCCGTCGGCTGCAAATTGCCCTTCGCCGCTCAGTGATGAAGTCGAACGATTTAATA
>NZ_KV789789.1:0-9261 GCF_001807705.1 Klebsiella sp. HMSC25G12
ATAGTCCGGGCCGTCCGCGAAGTTGACCTGTTCCCCACACTCCCGGCCGTCCGCGAAGTTGACCTGTTTCCCATAGTCCTGAGCGTCCATAAAGTTGACCTGTTTCCCACAGAGGATGGAAAACTCTTCTTGTGCTGAGCGTAAGAGCTATCTGCCGGACGGTTCCTCTTCGCTTCCTCGCCAGTTCGCTCGCTACGCTCGGTTACATGGCTGCGGCGAGCGCTGCCTGATTCTAGTAGCAATCTTTCAGCATGCTAGCAGCAATAAAATAGATTGCTGCTAGCATGCTTCATGCAGCCGTCGGGGCTTATAATGACGTAGTTTCCAGACAGTGATTTTCTGGTGGTATAGCATAGCGCTCGTCACATGTTGTGCTGGCTGCATGATTGCTGCAACCTTGCCGCTATATTGCCGATATGTCGATGCAATCCTCAATGAGCTCTCTTTGATTATTGCTGCAAGATTGCATAAAGCTTGCTGCTTTCGTTATCGCTAACCTGGCACAAGTATTCGGCTATCCATTCCTGTACTCTTCTGAATGGCAAGATTTAATCTTGCTGCTAGATTTTTGATTATTGCAATCTTGCTGCAAGCTGTTATCTTGTTCCGGAAGAGTTACTTTTACTAACCTCAATCAGGTTTATACTAATGTTTGCTGCAAGATAGCAGCAAGTAAAGGGGGCTAGATGGCCTGGATAGTTGGTTTTATTTCCCAGAAAGGTGGTGTGGGCAAAAGCACTAAAGCGAGAGCGTTAGCGCGTGAAGCATCCGCCTGTGGCATCAAAACAAAATTAGCTGACCTCGACCTGGAACAGGCAACGAGTGCTGAGTGGCACCGCCGACGTCTGTCAGCTGGTTTGCCACCGGTTGCTTCAGTCGAAGTATTTTCAACAGCAAAGCAGGCCATAGAATCTGCCGGCGAGTTTGACCTTCTCATTCTTGACGGACCAGCTCGTGCAAGCAAAGGGACTTCGGAAATTGCTAAGGTGGCCGACCTTATCGTCCAGCCAACGGGGGCTTCCCTTGACGATCTTGTCCCGGCCATTAAAGTTTTCAACGCGCTGGTAAAAGAAGGCGTGCCACGTTCAAAACTGGTCTTTGCTTTAAGCCGTGTAGGTACCGAAGCGGAAGAGCTGGATGCTCGTGCATATATCAGTGAGGCGGGTTATGAAACTTTAGCTGGATGTCTTTTTGAGAAGCCAGCTTACAGAAAAGCGATGAACTCAGGACTTGCAGTGACAGAAACACGCTATAAAGGTTTAAACGAGAGAGCTGATGAACTTATCCAGGCGCTCATCGATAAGATTGGAGAAGAGTAATGGCTGATGCATCAAAACTTAAAACTAAAAGAGCCCGTGGTGGGCTGGGTGTACCCCCAGGCCCTGACGAAGTGGCTACAAGCCTGAACGCGCCTGAGATAGCTCCTGCAGTCGCTGCCACTGATGTACAGATACAGCATGCGGACTTATCGCCAGTGCACCATGATCCAGTGGGTACGCAAACAGTGACCGAGGCATATACCCGCCGCGATGGCCGTTCTGCCAGAAAAACAAACAGGACGCTGGCATTTGCAACACGTGTCACACCTGCTTTCGACCAGGAGATCCGGGATATCGCAGAGCGTGAGGGGTTGAAACTGGTGGAAGTTCTGGAAAAAGCAGTTGAGGCATATAAGGAAAAACAGGGGTACTAATCCGGAATGCAGCAATCTTGCTGCATTCTTTTTATTGTTGCAATCTTGCAGCAAGATTTATGCTAGCTAAATGCTAGATTGCTGCAATATAAGTGATATAATACTCAAACTGAGTAATTAAACGACCCGGCGAAGTACGCAGTTTGAGTACTTACCTGCGGTTTATGAACGTATTTACTCAATGTGAGTAGTTATGGGGCGAAGATAAATACTCAAACTGAGTATCAATGGAGATAGGTATGAAAATTTTTTGCGATGATGGTTCTACAAACGTGAAACTTGCCTGGTTTGAAGGGAAGACGCTGAAAAGTGCGGTATCAGTGAACTCTTTCCGCCATAACTGGAAAGTCGAGGGCTTAGGCAGCAGTCGTACCTATAACTATCTGCTCGATGGCCGCAAATATACCTACGACCCGGTCAGCGAAGCTGCGATCAGCACGACTCACATTGAGTACCAGTACACTGATACAAACGTGCTGGCAGTTCACCACGCATTACTGAACAGTGGAATTGAACCCCAGGAGATAGATCTCACCGTTACGTTACCTATCAGCGAGTTTTACACGGCCGACTGCCAGAAAAACACGCTTAACATTGAGAGAAAAATTAGCAACCTGATGCGGGAAGTCACCCTGAACAAAGGGGGAACTTTTACCATTAAAAGCGTTGAAGTAATGCCTGAATCACTCCCGGCTGTCTTTACACGTCTGGTTGCTGACAATGTGGGTCAGTACGAAAAATCACTGGTTATCGATCTCGGTGGTACGACCCTGGATGTCGGGGTTATTGTTGGCCAGTTTGAGGACGTTTCGGCAGTACATGGTAATCCTGATATTGGCGTATCAATGGTCACGAAGGCCACGCTCACTGCACTGAAAATGGCCAGCAGTGATACCAGTCCAATGATTGCTGACGAGCTGATCAAAAACAGGGAGAACCTGGATTTTGTGGGGCAGGTTGTAAATGAGGCTGCTAAACAAAATCTGGTACTGGATACCATTGATACAGCGATACATAAGCTGGGCGAGCTGGTTGTTGATGATTTGCTGCAGTATCGAAACGTAAACCGCGTATACATTGTTGGTGGCGGTGCCGCACTTATTGCCGATGCTGTTCGTAAGGCATGGAACCACCTTGGCGAAAAGGTTGTTCTTATGGACGAACCTCAGACAGCGCTGGTCCAGGCGATTGCACGCTTCAAAGCGGAGGAGTAATCGATGCACGACGGCGAAGAAAGAAAAAAACTTTCACTGTACCTTCACCCGGAGGACTCTGCCGATCGTCTTGCACTGGCTGAAATTGAAACTGTCCCCCGGAAAAACCGGGGGGAGTTATATCGGCAGGCTTTGATAACCGGCCTGATAATGCATCAGCTTGATGCGCGAATTCCTGCCGTGTTAACCGCACTATTCACCAGAGAACTGAATGCGGATGAGGTCATTAGTCAGATAGCACAGATCACAGGCTGGAAACCTTCTGTTGCTGATTTAAAGGACGTATTGGCGGCACTGGGAGGAAATCAGGAGACGTCTTCTCCCAAGCCCTCTGGGGATGACGTGGAACAGGCACGCCTGAAAGCTGCTCGGACTAAGATGCAAAATCTGATGTGAGATAGAATGCACTCCGTGAAATCTGCAACATTTTGCGGGGTAAGTACTCTATTTTTTAATCTCCGTATCCTCAGCAAAAACCTACTGTCGCGGCTGCCCGTTGCCAGGTCCTGCATCCGGCCGATAGCCTGTCCCGGTCTTGGGTGAACACTGTCAGATCAGCAGCGTATTCAGTATGACGTAATCCGCCACGCTGTCCGATCACAAAAAGTACGATCAGCGAAAAAGCAGCATTGGATAATTATTCCGAATATGCAGTTTTGTCTAGGCCAACACTGGGTTTCCGAGCGCCACAGAGCAGGGGAGGGGGGAACATAGTCGGGGGTGATAAAATAGATGGTAGGTCTGGCAGATGAAGGATGCACAATATATTGATTATCCAAAGAAACTGGATTTAACCGTATGAGTAATGGACATAAACATCAGTTTGACCAATCAGACAGTGTCGAGCCTTGATAGTAGCAGTTGTGTATGTCTCCTGAGTGTATGAAGTGGACCGGATTAACTAGCATCACAGCAGAATGAACGAATAACAGCGTCGTTGATTTGACTTAAGAGCGTCACATGCGATACGCGTAAATTACTATTACTTATTGTGATTGAATTACTATATAATCATAATTAATGTTTAGATAGCACTGAGGTGAACATGATGGATGATGAGCAATCACAAACATTAAATATGCTTGATGTAATGCAGCGTGACTCATATGTTGAAACAATATCAAATATATTAGATATATCTCAGGGTAACGAAGTATTAAAGGATTTACTTCTTCGCGGATTTTACCAGAACCCTAATCGAGTAGTTCACCATGAAAATAACTCACTTCTTAATAGATTTATTGCTGCAGGTAAAAAATCTGAATGGCTATGTGAGCATGATGGATGTACTAATCCTAGTATTTATTCTCATGAATTATCTGAAAGGGCTGTATTAAGCTATTTAGCGGATGATAACCATAAAGCATTTATCCTGCAACGCAACCTGAAGAATAATTCATTTGAATTTTCATTTGAGGATAAACACATACGTAACATTTCAAATTTTGCCGGTTACTGCAGTATACATGATGAAGGTTTATTTAAGTTGATAGATGATCCAGGTAGAGAGGTCGATTTAGAATATGTAAATTTACAAGCTTTAAAAATGATGAAACGCCATATGCTCGATCATGAAATCACCTTAAAAGTTGCTAAGAATATTGCTACTGAAATTAATAAAAAAATTGATGAAATTAAAGGGGCTGAACAAATTATTACGGGCCTTCAAGAAAGTTTTGATATTTTCCAGCAAGCAATTAAAGATATGGAAAGTTCATCAGAGGCGTTACGCGTATTTTATAACAACTTATGGGTTGGTATTCAGTTAAGAGAATATATCATTGATTACAGAAAAATCCCATGCAATAAGACTGGGTGGGTTTTCTCTCATTCGTTTGAGGTAATAGAAGAAGAAAGTCACGAACGTATCTTATCATTCATATTTAAGGTGGATGTTAATCAGCAGCCTGTGTTGATTCATGCCTGGGACAATACTACGTTAGCCAGTAAACATGAGGATTTTTATATCTCTTCTGAAAAAGTAATTGAGTGTATGTTGCTAAATAAAGAAAAGCTTGTATTTTCATTGGGCTTTTTAAAAACCATGGAGATAACGCATCTTGAGCGTTTACTTGACGATGAGAGCATATATAATAATGTGAAAAACCCTGTTTTCATTTTTCTTTTTAAAAAAATATTTCTCGATGAGTTAGAGGGTGATTTAGGTTAATACAATGTATTAATTATGAGTGTTGTATGGTAGTGTGTTTTTATTCTGGCTTGTCTATAAGTACAACCAGTCTAGGCATAACTGACAACAGCTATTTATATTGAAATCCGAAAAGGAGGGGATTATGAATGTTCACTTCTACTCCGTCAGACGAGTCAACCCAAGGCGACAGCTTCATGTCAGAACCTGATGTTCTTAAAACCATACTGGGGGATAAAGTGAAGATTGAACTCGATACACTTTCAAACTATCTCATAGCAACCCTTGAAAATCATGTTAGTCATTCAAAAAAAGAACCCGACTTGATGTGGATGATCCATGAGATGGACAGTTTTTTCCATCAAGAGGTTTTCGACCACGAATATGACGCTAACGCAGCAACTATGCTACTGGCGACGAACTCATACATGATGCTTTCAAATGCAGTTCTTCAGGCACTATCAGGTCATCGGGTCGCAGTGCTCCCAGTTGCCCGAATTGCTCTAGAATCAGCCTGTTATGCCTATCTCACATCATCCAGTGAGAAGATGAGTGAACTCTGGTTTAATAGAGATAAATCTAAAACTGCAAAGGATAACTGTCGTAAGGCGTTTACTATTGGAGCGACGGTAGCCAAACTAAAGCGCATCTCACCGGATATGTCTGACTACCTGAAAAAACTCTACGAATTGTCTATTGAATATGGCGCACATCCAAACATCAAAGCCATATCTCACCATCTGCGTGATGGCGGTTTGGTGGATGATAAGTGTCGCGTCTTTTCGCACACAGGTGTTTATGGGGAAAACAGTAATCAGGTAAATGGCGCCTTATTATTCTGTGTTGATGTTGGACAAGCCATTGCATTTCTGCTTTGTGCATCATCTAAAGAACATCCTATTATTAATGAGCGCATTCATTATTTTCAGAACTGGATGGATGAGAAAAATAATCTTATAGATAAAATTTCAGCAGAGTTTTATTAACATATTGCTTAGTAAATAGATGCGGTTTGATGGATTGAATTCTCTGGCCTTGTAGAGTCTGTGGTTATTCCGTTTGGTTTTTTAAATTCAATAACAAGCTGTTTTCATTATTTAAATGAGAGTGCGTTTGTCGAGTGATGTCGCTATGCAACATAAATGTATTGCCAGAAAAAATGTTATATCACTTATTTCGAAAGGGAATGACAAACCATGACCAAAGAAGAGTTAATGAATATGCCTCATAGATAAAGATAGAAAAATACATAACCACTATTAAAAAATCTAAATCCCTTTTTTCTTCTTAATTTATACCATCTCTGATGGTGGCAGTGTATTTTTTCCGGCGTTGCAGTTCTGATTTGAACGCCTCCAGCTGACGGGTATTGATTTTTGTCCACTCGGGGCTGGTTATACCGCTTAGAGAAAACACCCGCACGCGCCATTCAAGACCTTCACATTTAGCAACACGCTGAACGTTTTCGATATCGAAGTAGGAGAGTGGGTATATTTGGAAATACCGAACCCATAAAATGTTGATCACAGGTATGGATATGATGGCCAGAGTTATTAGAATTTCCAAGTTTATTCCTTGAATTCGTCTTAATTGATTGTTAAAGCAGCGTTCCCTAGTATTTTAAACGATGGATTCTTTTTCTTTTCAGGGAAGGCAGCATGAGCTATCCATAGCTCATCGATGAATAATTTTTCCTGTTTTACATGTTTGATTTGTTCACTTTTTTTTTCATTCATTATGCGTTATCTCATCCTTTCGCTGGCCAGATTGTACACGTCACTACGCTCACGCTTTCCTACAGCAACAACTGCGATAATTAAATGATCATCTATCACCTGATATACTAGGCGAAAACCAGATGCACGAAGTTTAATTTTATAGCAGTCCTTTATCCCTCTCAGCTTTGCTGAGGGGATATGCGGTTCGTCACAGCACTTCTTCAGTTTCTTCGCAAACTGCTGCTGAATGGCCTTATCCAGCTTTTGCCATTCTTTCAGAGCATCTTCCCTGAATTTGACCGTATAAGTCATAGATAAGTGTCCAGATCCACGTCAAGCAGCTGCTGATTACTGCGTTCTGAAACCAGCTTTGCCAGTTCCTGATCATCCATGGCATCAAGCATCTTCTCGTAAAGCTCTGCCGGGATACAGTAAAAAGCGGGTTGGTTACGGTTCAGAATAGCGACCGGGAAGCCGTCGCCGGCACTGACTGTCGCCATCGGGTTTTTTTTAAGTTCGCTTATGCTCGCGCTTGTGTCACTCAGAATAATGTTGGGCATAGTGTACCTTTAAGACTTATTAAAAGGTCTCAAATATAGTCCTCATATGACCAGTTAACAAGTCTTTTAAACAGTGGATGTGCAAAATACCCTGAGAGCGAGGGCACTGGTGCTCTCCCCCATCTTGGTGGCCATGCAAGCCAGACACGGGCTGAGCCACTCCGGATTAAAACCTGGCAACCGGTAACTCTTTCCAGCGGGTTGTATATGCTGGCGACAGCATCTCCCGCTTCATCTGCCACTCAGGAGCAATACCTCTGCCGGCAAACCAGACTTTCCCGAGTCCGGAATGATTAATGCCGTCGAGTACCTTCATCAGCGCATCGCTGTGCGGCCGTGGCTGCACGTCATCGAACAGATTCAGCTGCGCGACGCCGTTCGGACTGAAATCATTGAGCATTATCCCCGCTTTTGCGTAGCGGTGGCCATCGAGCCAGATCCTGTCCAGAGACCTGACCGCTGCCGCGATAATGTCCCGGGTGTCACGGGTAGGGGTGTTCAGTTTTTCCGTGGCCACGTTACCGTAATACGGCTCATTAACCGCAAAAGGGGATGTCTTGATGAAGGTACTGATATGCCGGCAGTACTGTCGCTCACCGCGCAACTTTTCCGCCGCGCGCTCGGCATACTGGCAGACGGCCTGGCGCATTTCTTCGTAGGTGGTGATCCGCTGCCCGAAGCTGCGACTGCAGACAATCTGCTGTTTCGGCGGCGGCGCTTCCTCCAGTGAAATGCAGCTCTCGCCGTTCAGCTCACGTACCGTGCGCTCCAGCACTACGTTGAAGTTTTTCCGGATAAATGTAGGGTTCGTCAGCGACAGCTGCAGGGCGGTGGTGATCCCCATAACGTGCAGCTTTTTCGCTATCCGGTTCCCCACGCCCCAGATTTCTTCCACCGGCTGCAGGCTGAGTAATTTTGCCGTTCTGCGTGGATTATCGGGCGACAGCGCCAGCACCCCCCTGAATTGTGGCCATTCCTTTGACGCCCACTGCGCCGATTTGGCCAGTGTTTTTGTGGCGCCGAAGCCGACACCGATCGTCAGTCCGGTTCCACTGAGAACATGCCCACGCAGCTGCCTGCCAAAATCCTCCAGATCCATACAGTGGCCAATTCCCCGGGCATCCAGGAAACATTCGTCAATTGAGTATTGTTCGACGCGGGGCGACAGATCTTCCAGCAGGGCGACCACACGGTTACTCAGGCTCGCGTAGAGCTCGTAGTTGCTGGAAAAAACGTACAGTTTTTCAGGAAACTGCGCCTCTTTAAGCTGGAACCAGGGGGTTCCCATCTTTATACCCAGCCGTTTGGCTTCAGCGCTCCGGGCAATAACGCAGCCATCGTTGTTACTGAGAACGACGACAGGTTTGCCGCGCAAATCCGGCCTGAAAACCTTCTCGCAACTGGCGTAGAAGGAGTTGGCGTCTGCCAGGGCGAACATCAGTCTGCCCTCCGGGTTTTATGAATGAAGGCCGTCACCACGCCGAAAATTTGCAGCGTTTCCGGATCCGGGTACAGGGAAGGGAAGTCCGGGTTCATCGCCTGCAGGGCTGGCCGCGGCGTCAGAAGCAGGCGTTTTACGGTGAATTCACCCTCAATTTCCGCGATAACAATATCCCCGTGCCGCGGCTGTTCTGCTTTATCCACGACCATCAGATCGCCGGAATAGAGGCCAATATCAGTCATTGAGTTGCCAATCGCCCTGACAAAATAGGTGGAGTGGCGCCGGTGAATGCAGTACTCATTCAGATCCAGTTCAGACTCCGTGTAGTCCGCAGCCGGTGACGGAAAACCCGCAGGGCATCGCTCTGTGAACAAAGGAATTTTTACTATGCTGGCTTCTGATACTGCAGGAATGAACTTCATCGTTTTTCCCTCGCTTGAAACTGTACATATATGGGTCTTCCCTTGTTGTGGTGGCTGAAGGCAT
>NZ_KV789790.1:0-5947 GCF_001807705.1 Klebsiella sp. HMSC25G12
AAACGACGATGCAGGTGGGACCGTGGTCCCAGAGAGAGTATTCAGGCCAGTTATTTTTTCTGGCCTGTGAGAAAGGAAATGAAGTGAAGGGAGATAACCGTAGACTAAAGCGTGTCCGCATCAGACTCCTAGTTTCTCAAGCTCCTTAAGAATGGCTTCAATTTTCTCTATACACTCCGCAGGAATGCGGGACCTATCCAGGTTAAGCACCATTTTATCGCCCTTGTACAATGCTGTTGCCCCTGGAGCAAACTGATGACGTGAGCTCAGATTAACTCTTGATGCGGAAGATTGTTTCAGTACGGATGTTAAAAGACTAATGACCTCTTCAGCTTCGAAGATTAGTCCCGCTTTCTTCTGATCGTGGAGAATCTCAGCCTGCTGCTTCAGTAATTCTTCTTTATCTGCAAAAGCCTTCTGAAGGGCTTCACCTGACCGGGCAGACAGTTCTCCAGGATGAGCAAACAGGGCAACAACGGATTTAGGCAGTTTGGCCGTATTGATACAGCGGGTAATGATCTTACGAGAGATGTTTTCCGCATCGGCAAGTGCAGAAATATTTCCAGCAAACTCATTCTGCAGCCGGCTTGTATAACGCAGACCACGTTCATAAGCACTCGTCGGCCGATAATCGTTACCCAGTCGGGACAATGCTGCCATCTGCTCATCGTCCAGTTCACCAACCAGAATGCGATAATCACTTTCCGTCAGGATTGCGGCTTTACGGCGACGGCTGCCGTCTGCAATTTCAATGACATCGGAAACCCGGCGGCCAAAAGCTGGAGTCTGCTGACCAGTCAGTAAAAATGAAGGAATGAGATCATCCAGAGCATCCTCGGTAAGTAGTTCCTGATCGCGCTCATTGCCTGACCATACGCGTGAAGCGCTCTCAACAGAGTCTCCCCGGAGCACTTCAAGGGTAAATTTTACTTCCCGTCCACATACCGGAAGAGAGATGGCATTACCGCGGGCCATAGCACCCACGCGCGCAATTAATGAATCCACCATCGGCGCAGCCGGCGCCGGTGATGAGGTATCTTCAGTCGATTGAGTATGTGTGGTATGTCTTGGAATGACAGGGGCACGCTTCATTATCTAATCTCCCAGCGTGGTTTAATCAGACGATCAAAAATCTCATTGCAAACAGGCTCCCAGATAGAGAGGGCATTACGCCAGGCACCTGTTGAAGAACGTTGATCAATAGCCTGTTCAAAAACGGTTCTCATACGGATCTGACCTTTACCGACTTCATCCGTTTCGCGCACAACATTTTTAAGGACCATGCTTCCCCAGGCATCCCGAATTTGTTCTTCCATCCACGGGGACTGCGAGCCGTTATTATTACTGTATTTGGTAAGCAGAATACGGACATCTGGCTCGAAGCCTTTAAGATCCACGTTCTTAAGCAGGTCACGAAGCATATCGAAAAACTGCAGTGCGGAGGTGTAGTCGAACAGCTCTGCCGGAGTAGGGACAATCAATACATCAGCAGCGCATACAACATTTATCGTACCAATACCAAGGTTAGGTGCACTGTCGATAACAATCACGTCATAATCATGAGCGACCGTTTCAATGGCCAGACGGAGCATCAGGTGCGGGTCAGCAGGTAATTTGCCTTCGTCAAATTTCCCCATCAGCTCAGTTTCAATGCGGTGCAGTGCCAGACAGGACGGGATGATATCAAGGCCAGGCCAGCAGGTGGGCTTTATAGCGTAGCTGGCATCATCCTTTTCCCCAAGATAAAAGGGCAGGAGAGTGTCCTCAGCATGAATATGAAGATCGGGCACCCATCCGTGATACATAGAAGCCGTTCCCTGTGGGTCATTGCCTTCAACGAGAAGAACACGGAGTCCTTTCAGGGCTAGGTCCTGAGCCAGGTGAACAGAAACGGAGGTTTTGTAAACCCCCCCTTTATGAGCGGCAACCCCGATCACCGGAGGGAAAGCATCTTCTGCACGCCGCAGTCGGGTACCGAACACATCCCGCATATGATTGATTTGTTCGATGGTATAACCAACACGTTGTTCAACTCTACCACGGGTTTCCATATCAGGGTGAGGTAACCGGCCGGCTTTCTCTGCATCCCTGATTGCCTGAGAAGAAACGCCAACCAGATCCGCCGCTTCACCAATTCTCCAGCGGCGGGTGATCTTCCTTGCTTCCGGACTGTCGTCATTAAACTGCGCAATGGCGATAGCCTTCGTCATCTCATGTCCAGCAGTAATGCACTGGTTAAGTGTATCCATCAGTCCCATTCTGAGCATCCTTTAATCATCGCTTTGCATCATTTTATTAAATCTTGGAATTATTTGCAAAGCAACAATAAAATCGCAAAGTCATCTGAAAATTGCAAAGCTGGCTGTAATGAAAGCTGTAAACCGGGGAAGAGAGGCTCAATCACATACCGCAGTCAATATTT
The DNA here is from genome assembly GCF_001807705.1 of Klebsiella sp. HMSC25G12. Taxonomy (NCBI): domain Bacteria; kingdom Pseudomonadati; phylum Pseudomonadota; class Gammaproteobacteria; order Enterobacterales; family Enterobacteriaceae; genus Klebsiella; species Klebsiella sp. HMSC25G12. The sequence continues at coordinate 2,423 of NZ_KV789790.1, forward strand.
CTCACTGCCGCTCGCCGCAGTAAGCGATCTCACTCAGTGAGAACGCGGCGAGGAAGTGGAAAAGCACAGAGACTGCACAAAGCACGAACGCTACGATGCCGGATATTCTCCGGATTAGTCAATCTTCATGAAGTTGACTGTGATATGTGAAAAATTGACTATGGTATGAAACTAAAAGCCGAGTGCTGGTCAACAACAAAAGAAGATTCTACATATCGCAGTCAATATTTAATGTTAAATCAGGGAGAGTTACTCATGCGGCATTCAGATTACCCTTGCAGAACCCTGAATGTGGTGGGGTAGATCTGGCTGGGGATTAACGTTATTCGTTGCTTCGATCCAGTAATTGATCCCAAAGAGATCATATTGAGATCCTAAAGAGATCCCCGGATCGCTGCAGCAGGCGCTGTAACTGGCCTGAACGTCATACTGGATCGACTGTGGAATGTAAAAAGTTGACTGCTGTATGCGAAATCTAATACTGTGATATGCAACGGTATTTACTGAGGTATGTATATCCGTTGACTGCGATACGTATAACGACATTCTTTTGTGGATAACCGTTGAGGATCAAGATGACGAGCGAAAATAACAGCTTACCTCTCAATCTTCAGGAAGTGGACAAGACAACCGGCGAAGTTGTTAAGCTGGATGTCAACAGTACCAGTACTGTGCAGCCGGTAGCGCTCATGAGGCTCGGTCTCTTCGTTCCAACCCTGAAATCAACCTCCAGGAGTAAGGCAAACCGTAAAAACGTCACAGATGCCACTGAGGAGCTCGTACAGCTGTCCATCGCCAAAAGCGAAGGGTACACCGACGTTAAGATCACCGGTTCGCGTCTTGATATGGACACGGATTTTAAAGTCTGGCTCGGGATCATTCGCTCGATGTCTGAGTATGGGGTAAAAAGTGACACCCTGGAACTGTCGTTCGTTGAATTCGTTAAGATGTGTGGATTTGACTCACGGCGCTCAAACAAGAAAATGCGGGATCGCATCAGCAATTCCCTGTTTAAACTCGCCTCGGTTACCCTGAAGTTCCAGAGCGAGACCAAAGGATGGACCACCCATCTGGTGCAGTCAGCCTATTATGACATCAACGAGGATATCGTGGAGATCAAGGCTGAACCCAAGCTCTTTGAGCTTTACCATATGGATAGGCGGGTCCTGCTTCGGCTGAAAGCCATTGACGCCCTGCAGCGGAAGGAATCTGCCCAGGCGCTGTATACCTACATCGAGAGCCTTCCCCAGAATCCCGCACCTATCTCCATGAAACGTATGCGGGACCGGCTGAATCTTACCTCAAATATCTATACGCAGAACCACACGGTCCGAAAGGCTATGGAGCAACTTCGGGATATCGGCTATCTGGATTACACCGAGTTTAAACGTGGCCGGGCGACTTACTTTAGCGTTCATTATCGCAATCCCAAACTCATCAGCGGGACGGTGAAGGTGCCGCGCAAGGAGGAAGAAGAGAAGGCGCCGGAGCAGAATTATGACGAAGTCATCAAGGCACTGAAGGCTGCAGGCATCGATCCGCAGAAACTTGCTGAAGCGCTATCGGCGATGAAGCCGGAAAATTGACTGCGATATGCATTACCATGACTGCCGTATGCATACGCAATTAGTTATTGACTGTGAGGTGCATCACGCATACTACAGTCAATATTCGCTCTCCTTTCTGCAAGTAAAGATCGGACAATATTGACTGCGGTATGTCATTTATGGCCATAATATGCTGATATTGACTGCAGCATGCAAGTTTGACGAGGGTGTTACCCGACCAATTGAGAGCTCTCCACGTGACTGCATCCCACAGTCAATATTTCAGTAAATCCCCGGTGCGCACTGAATGAAACCACTCAGCAGAGCGTTGATTCCGGCATTGCCATGCAAGAGCTGCTAAAACCAGTCCTCCGAAGTTCGTTAATCCTGTCGTACCCTCAGCCAGCTTCGCACTGATATCTGCAATCATGAAGAGTAAACATGATGGCTGTCAGAAATGGCCCGGGACGCAGTCACCGACGATATACTGAATAACGACCTGGCTTACCCGGTTGGAAAGGCCCTCAGGTATATCCCCTGTAACCTGCTGATATCCGGATCGCAGTAAGTTTTATTGTCTGCGGTATGAAGATGTCAGCTGGTCACCAGAGGACCGGGGCTCCTTAATACGAATGATGTCATGGTGCAATGAGAAGGTGAGGGGACACGGATGCGGTATGAATATTTCTCTCCAGACCCGGACGGAATGATGCCCGGGTCATACTGAATAAGCGTAACGCTTCTGCGGCCGGCACGGTGAGAGACTCAGAAGCGACTGACTAACTCTGCCTCGTCTGGAATGCGTTTGTCTTTATCTCCTTCACTAAGTGGCAAAGCCCCGGCCGCCTGCCCGACAATCTCAGCCGGCCGCTGGCAGGGAGCGAAAGATCTCCGCGGCATCTCGACCGTCACCGGTAAAGGGAACGGCCAGGGTGGCAGCCATGTCCAGCGCAAATACCCGGGTATAGACTTCCATCGAGCTCGGATCCTTATGCCCGGCCAGCGCCTGGATGAACTTCCTGGGCTACCGGTGATAAAGCATGTGCATGATATAGCTGTGCCGGAAGGTATGCGGCGTCACGGCGATCGAAAAATGCACGCCGTCAGCTTCAGCCCGCTTCACCGCCTGTTTCAGCCAGTTGCGCATTGTCTCATCCGTGACCGGCCATAACGGCTCCCGCCGGCGGGGGCGGGTGGTGACCATCCAGCTTTCCATCTGACGCACAAAACTGCCATCCGTCAGCGGCACCAGGCGCACTTCATCTTTTGGCGGCCGCCCGCGGCGCGCCCGCACTTTCTCCGAAAGCACCCTAACAAAAGGGCGCAGACCATCCAGGTCGAAGGATTCCGGGGTGAGCGTCCGGGCTTCACCGACACGGCTCCCGGTATTCCACATGGTGGCGAACAACATGTGGTGACGCTGGTCCGGCATATACCAGAGGAGGGCGCTCACTTCCGGCGCCAGGAGGTAAGCCGGCGTGGCACCTGTTGAGGTGGCCATCCGCCGGAGTGCCACCGCGGTCGCAAAATCAACGCCCGGGGCGGATCGGCAGCAGGGAGACGCGATCTGGTGAATTCTGCAGGGGAATGATGCTGTTCATGAGTTATTTTTCACGTAGCGCACAACGGGTTTGGATACAGCTATTCTGGCCTGAAGCGGCTGATCCTGCCATGACAATAAATCGCAGCTCGCGGATCCTTTTGTTGTCTTATCCCACATTATTGCGGGTAAAATCAAATACGTAAAGGATCCTTTTTCAGCGTAGATCCACGCTGAAGCCAGTCACGACGCGGACTGAGGCGCGTTTTACGGTTTTTGGGAGAAATGGGGTAATGCCATGACAAACAGCTATGTTGACACTGGCATTAATGAAGACGAGAAACGGCTACCTTCCGGATGCGATCGGCAGGAATGATCTTTAACATGTTCCGTCTGTGGTTGTGTAAGGGCAGCCAGTACGGCAGTGACGACTGGCAC
>NZ_KV789791.1:0-585 GCF_001807705.1 Klebsiella sp. HMSC25G12
GCCACAGGTCGCCTGATGCACCTGCGATTCTGTGATTCAGAAAACGCGTTTGACTACATGATGGCTACCCGGCAATACATTGATAAACATGGTAAACCTGTCGCATTTTACAGCGACAAGCATGCGGTGTTCAGGGTCAGCGGACCGGAGAGCCGACGTACCGGCACAACCCAGTTCGGACGGGCTCTCCGGGAACTGGCGATCGAATTGATTTGTGCCAACAGCAGCCAGGCAAAAGGTCGCGTGGAACGGGTAAATAAAACGCTCCAGGATCGACTGATTAAAGAGATGCGCCTGCAGAACATCAGCTCGGTTGCTGAAGCCAATCAGTGGATTGAACATTTCATGTCTGATTTTAACCGTCGTTTCTCCCGGCCGGCAAAATACCCTAAAGATCTGCACCGTGCGGTCACACAGAGTCCACTGGAGCTGAATGATATCTTCGCCTGGCAGGAGCTGCGGACCTTATCGAAAGCACTGACTTTTCAGTATGATAAAGTCATGTATATCATTGAACCCACCGAACAAAATACGCGCATAGCAGGTGAAAAAATTACCGTTTATGATTACCCTGACGGAAGCATT
>NZ_KV789792.1:0-34416 GCF_001807705.1 Klebsiella sp. HMSC25G12
GTTACCCTGATCCACCCGATCGCGATGGACGATGGTCTGCGTTTCGCAATCCGTGAAGGCGGTCGTACCGTTGGCGCGGGCGTGGTTGCTAAAGTTCTCGGCTAATCGCTGATAACATTTGACGCAATGCGCAATAAAAGGGCATCATTTGATGCCCTTTTTGCACGCTTTCATACCAGAACCTGGCTCATCAGTGATTTTTTTTGTCATAATCATTGCTGAGACAGGCTCTGAAGAGGGCGTTTATACACCAAACCATTCGAGCGGTAGCGCGACGGCAAGTCAGCGTTCTCCTTTGCAATAGCAGGGAAGAGGCGCCAGAACCGCCAGCGTTGAAGCAGTTTGAACGCGTTCAGTGTATAATCCGAAACTTAATTTCGGTTTGGATCGCCTCGCCCCCGCGGGGTGAAATTGTTTGTAGAATACTTCTGACAGGTTGGTTTATGAGTGCGAATACCGAAGCTCAAGGGAGCGGGCGCGGCCTGGAAGCGATGAAGTGGATTATCGTTGCCGTGCTGCTGATCGTGGCGATCGTGGGCAACTTCCTTTATCGCGACATTATGCTGGCGGTGCGTGCGCTGGCCGTGGTTATTCTTATTGCTGCTGCCGGTGGCGTCGCGCTGTTGACGACGAAAGGTAAGGCGACCGTTGCTTTTGCTCGCGAAGCGCGAACTGAAGTGCGTAAAGTGATTTGGCCGACTCGCCAGGAAACGCTGCATACTACGCTGATTGTTGCTGCCGTGACTGCAGTAATGTCACTGATCCTGTGGGGACTGGATGGTATTCTGGTTCGCCTGGTCTCCTTTATCACTGGCCTGAGGTTCTGAGATGTCTGAAGCTCCTAAAAAGCGCTGGTACGTCGTTCAGGCGTTTTCCGGTTTTGAAGGTCGCGTAGCTACTTCGCTGCGTGAACATATCAAATTACACAACATGGAAGAGTTGTTTGGCGAAGTCATGGTTCCAACCGAAGAAGTGGTTGAAATCCGTGGCGGCCAGCGTCGCAAAAGCGAACGTAAATTCTTCCCAGGCTACGTTCTGGTTCAAATGGTCATGAACGACGCGAGCTGGCACCTGGTGCGCAGCGTACCGCGTGTGATGGGCTTCATCGGCGGTACTTCCGACCGTCCGGCGCCGATCAGCGACAAAGAAGTCGATGCTATCATGAACCGCCTGCAGCAGGTTGGCGATAAGCCGCGTCCGAAAACGCTGTTTGAGCCGGGCGAAATGGTTCGTGTCAACGATGGTCCGTTCGCTGACTTTAACGGCGTCGTTGAAGAAGTGGACTATGAGAAGTCCCGCCTGAAAGTTTCTGTTTCTATCTTCGGTCGTGCGACGCCGGTAGAACTGGACTTCGGTCAGGTTGAGAAGGCGTAAGCCGGCGATCAAAAAAGCAGCGATTTAATCGTTGCATAGGGCGCGAAATTGGCATACAATTTCGCGCCTTTTGTTTTTATGGGCCTGGCCCGTAAAACGATGTTTAATCACGGGGAGCTTCTCTGAAGCGTTAATACCCAATTTGAGGATTTAAGAATGGCTAAGAAAGTACAAGCCTACGTCAAGCTGCAGGTTGCAGCTGGTATGGCAAACCCGAGTCCGCCGGTTGGTCCAGCACTGGGTCAGCAGGGCGTTAACATCATGGAATTCTGCAAAGCGTTCAACGCAAAAACTGAATCCATGGAAAAAGGTCTGCCAATCCCGGTTGTTATCACCGTTTACGCTGACCGTTCTTTCACTTTCGTTACCAAAACCCCGCCGGCAGCAGTTCTGCTGAAAAAAGCGGCTGGTATCAAGTCCGGCTCTGGTAAGCCGAACAAAGATAAAGTGGGTAAAATTTCCCGCGCTCAGCTGCAGGAAATCGCGCAGACCAAAGCTGCCGACATGACTGGTGCCGACATTGAAGCGATGACTCGCTCCATCGAAGGTACTGCACGTTCCATGGGCCTGGTAGTGGAGGACTAAGAAATGGCTAAACTGACCAAGCGCATGTCCGTGATCCGTGACAAAGTTGATGCAACTAAACAGTATGACATCAACGAAGCCATCTCTCTGCTGAAAGAACTGGCTACTGCTAAGTTCGTTGAAAGCGTTGACGTTGCTGTAAACCTGGGCATCGATGCTCGTAAATCTGACCAGAACGTACGTGGTGCAACTGTACTGCCGCACGGTACTGGCCGTTCTGTTCGCGTTGCCGTATTTGCCCAGGGCGCAAACGCTGAAGCTGCTAAAGCTGCAGGCGCTGAGCTGGTAGGTATGGAAGATCTGGCTGACCAGATCAAGAAAGGCGAAATGAACTTTGACGTTGTTATTGCTTCCCCGGATGCAATGCGCGTTGTTGGCCAGCTGGGCCAGGTTCTGGGTCCGCGCGGCCTGATGCCAAACCCGAAAGTGGGTACCGTAACCCCTAACGTTGCTGAAGCGGTTAAGAACGCTAAAGCAGGTCAGGTTCGTTATCGTAACGACAAAAACGGCATCATCCACACCACCATCGGTAAAGTGGACTTTGACGCTGACAAACTGAAAGAAAACCTGGAAGCTCTGCTGGTTGCGCTGAAAAAAGCAAAACCGACTCAGGCGAAAGGCGTGTACATCAAGAAAGTTAGCATCTCCACCACCATGGGTGCAGGTGTTGCAGTAGATCAGGCTGGCCTGAACGCTTCTGCAAACTAATGCCTTTACGTGGGCGGTGATTTTGTCTACAATCTTACCCCCACGATTCTGTCAATAAGACAGACGCTATGCGAGTCATTTGAATTGCAGCAAGGCAGCAATCGAGTGAATCACCGGGAGTGTAGTTAACTACATGACCGGTGTGAACGAGAGCAGCTAACGCCGCTGCGGTTCGAAGGACGAAGTCATAGAAAGAATTTGTTCGTTGGAGCCTGGCCTATCCAGGCCTCCGTCGAAGACCGCAGGTGTTTCGCAAGAAACTTAATCCCCTGCGTAGACGGTGACAGAACGCTAAGATTATTTTTTGGATACTCTGGCTTGTTTCTGCTCACCGTATTTAGACGCTCTTTTCGTTGAATTGAGTGAAGTGAGTTCCAGAGCATAAGCTCTGGCAAACATCCAGGAGCAAAGCTAATGGCTTTAAATCTTCAAGACAAACAAGCGATTGTTGCTGAAGTCAGCGAAGTAGCCAAAGGCGCGCTGTCTGCAGTAGTTGCGGATTCCCGTGGCGTAACTGTAGATAAAATGACTGAACTGCGTAAAGCAGGTCGTGAAGCTGGCGTATACATGCGTGTTGTTCGTAACACCCTGCTGCGCCGCGTCGTTGAAGGTACTCAGTTCGAGTGCCTGAAAGACACGTTTGTTGGTCCGACCCTGATTGCATACTCTATGGAACACCCGGGCGCTGCTGCTCGTCTGTTCAAAGAGTTCGCGAAAGCGAATGCAAAATTTGAGGTCAAAGCCGCTGCCTTTGAAGGTGAGCTGATCCCGGCGTCGCAGATCGACCGCCTGGCAACTCTGCCGACCTACGAAGAAGCAATTGCACGCCTGATGGCAACCATGAAAGAAGCTTCGGCTGGCAAACTGGTTCGTACTCTGGCTGCTGTACGCGATGCGAAAGAAGCTGCTTAATCGCAGTTATCTTTATAAAGCATTCGCTTACGTATAAACTTATTCTGATATTCAGGAACAATTTAAATGTCTATCACTAAAGATCAAATCATTGAAGCAGTATCCGCTATGTCCGTAATGGACGTTGTTGAGCTGATCTCTGCAATGGAAGAAAAATTCGGTGTTTCCGCTGCTGCTGCTGTAGCTGTAGCTGCTGGCCCGGTTGAAGCTGCTGAAGAAAAAACTGAATTCGACGTAATTCTGAAAGCTGCTGGCGCTAACAAAGTTGCTGTTATCAAAGCAGTACGTGGCGCAACTGGCCTGGGTCTGAAAGAAGCTAAAGACCTGGTAGAATCTGCTCCGGCTGCACTGAAAGAAGGCATCAGCAAAGACGACGCTGAAGCTCTGAAAAAATCTCTGGAAGAAGCTGGCGCTGAAGTTGAAGTTAAATAAGCCAACCCTTCCGGTTGCAGCCTGAGAAATCAGGCTGAGGCTGGTGACTTTTTAGTCACCAGCCTTTTTGCGCTGTAAGGCGCCAGTAGCATTTCACACTGTTTGACTGCTGGTTTGCCTGACAATGCTTGTTTCTATCGACGACTTAATATACTGCGACAGGTTAGGGTTCCTGGGCTGTGTAAATCGCAACGAAATGGTTTAAGCGTGATAGCAACAGGTATTGCGGAAAGTGTTCCATTTTCCGGTCAACAAAATAGTGTTGCATAAAAAACTGCCTTACTTAGGCAGACGGGTCGACTTGTCAGCGAGCTGAGGAACCCTATGGTTTACTCCTATACCGAGAAAAAACGTATTCGTAAGGATTTTGGTAAACGTCCACAAGTTCTGGACATACCTTATCTCCTTTCTATCCAGCTTGATTCGTTCCAGAAGTTTATCGAGCAAGATCCTGAAGGGCAGTATGGTCTGGAAGCAGCCTTCCGTTCCGTATTCCCGATTCAGAGCTACAGCGGTAATTCAGAGCTGCAATACGTCAGCTACCGTCTGGGCGAACCTGTTTTTGATGTTAAAGAATGTCAGATCCGTGGCGTAACTTATTCTGCACCGCTGCGCGTAAAACTGCGTCTGGTGATCTACGAGCGCGAAGCGCCGGAAGGCACCGTTAAAGACATCAAAGAACAAGAAGTCTACATGGGCGAAATCCCGCTCATGACCGACAACGGTACCTTTGTTATCAACGGTACCGAGCGTGTTATCGTTTCTCAGCTGCACCGTAGCCCGGGCGTCTTCTTTGACAGTGACAAAGGTAAGACCCACTCCTCCGGTAAGGTCCTGTATAACGCACGTATCATCCCTTACCGCGGTTCCTGGCTGGACTTCGAATTCGACCCGAAAGACAACCTGTTCGTTCGTATCGACCGTCGTCGTAAACTGCCGGCAACCATCATTCTGCGCGCGCTGAATTACACCACTGAGCAGATCCTTGACCTGTTCTTCGAGAAAGTGGTCTTTGAAATTCGCGACAACAAGCTGCAGATGGAGCTGGTACCGGAGCGTCTGCGCGGTGAAACCGCCTCCTTCGATATCGAAGCCAACGGTAAAGTGTACGTTGAGAAAGGCCGTCGTATTACTGCGCGCCACATTCGCCAGCTGGAAAAAGACGATATCAAACATATCGAAGTTCCGGTTGAGTACATCGCGGGTAAAGTTGCTTCTAAAGACTACATCGACGAAGCGACCGGCGAACTGATCTGCCCGGCGAACATGGAGCTGAGCCTGGATCTGCTGGCTAAACTGAGCCAGTCCGGCCACAAGCGTATCGAAACGCTGTTCACCAACGATCTGGACCACGGTCCGTACATTTCTGAAACGGTACGCGTCGACCCGACCAACGATCGTCTGAGCGCGCTGGTAGAAATCTACCGCATGATGCGCCCTGGTGAGCCGCCGACTCGCGAAGCGGCTGAAAGCCTGTTTGAGAACCTGTTCTTCTCCGAAGACCGCTACGATCTGTCCGCGGTTGGTCGTATGAAGTTCAACCGTTCTCTGCTGCGCGACGAAATCGAAGGTTCCGGTATCCTGAGCAAAGACGACATCATCGAAGTGATGAAGAAGCTCATCGATATCCGTAACGGTAAAGGCGAAGTCGATGATATCGACCACCTCGGCAACCGTCGTATCCGTTCCGTTGGCGAAATGGCGGAAAACCAGTTCCGCGTTGGCCTGGTACGTGTAGAGCGTGCGGTTAAAGAGCGTCTGTCTCTGGGCGATCTGGATACCCTGATGCCTCAGGATATGATCAACGCCAAGCCGATTTCCGCAGCAGTGAAAGAGTTCTTTGGTTCCAGCCAGCTGTCCCAGTTTATGGACCAGAACAACCCGCTGTCTGAGATTACGCACAAACGTCGTATCTCCGCACTCGGCCCAGGCGGTCTGACCCGTGAACGCGCAGGCTTCGAAGTTCGAGACGTACACCCGACGCACTACGGTCGCGTATGTCCAATCGAAACGCCTGAAGGTCCGAACATCGGTCTGATCAACTCCCTGTCCGTGTACGCACAGACTAACGAATACGGTTTCCTTGAGACCCCGTATCGTAAAGTGACCGACGGTGTGGTTACCGATGAAATTCACTACCTGTCTGCTATCGAAGAAGGCAACTACGTTATTGCTCAGGCGAACTCCAACCTGGATGAAAACGGCCACTTCGTAGAAGACCTGGTTACCTGCCGTAGCAAAGGCGAATCCAGCTTGTTCAGCCGCGACCAGGTTGACTACATGGACGTATCCACCCAGCAGGTGGTATCCGTCGGTGCGTCCCTGATCCCGTTCCTGGAGCACGATGACGCCAACCGTGCATTGATGGGTGCGAACATGCAACGTCAGGCGGTTCCGACTCTGCGCGCTGATAAGCCGCTGGTTGGTACCGGTATGGAACGTGCTGTTGCCGTTGACTCCGGTGTTACTGCGGTGGCTAAACGTGGCGGTACCGTTCAGTACGTGGATGCTTCCCGTATCGTTATCAAAGTTAACGAAGACGAGATGTACCCGGGCGAAGCAGGTATCGACATCTATAACCTGACCAAGTACACCCGTTCTAACCAGAACACCTGCATCAACCAGATGCCTTGCGTGTCCTTGGGCGAACCCATTGAGCGCGGCGACGTGCTGGCCGACGGCCCGTCCACCGACCTTGGTGAACTGGCGCTGGGTCAGAACATGCGCGTAGCGTTCATGCCGTGGAACGGCTACAACTTCGAAGACTCCATCCTCGTCTCCGAGCGTGTTGTCCAGGAAGACCGTTTCACCACCATCCACATTCAGGAACTGGCGTGCGTGTCCCGTGACACCAAGCTGGGGCCGGAAGAGATCACCGCTGACATCCCGAACGTGGGTGAAGCTGCGCTCTCTAAACTGGATGAGTCCGGTATCGTTTATATCGGCGCGGAAGTGACCGGCGGCGACATTCTGGTTGGTAAGGTAACGCCGAAAGGTGAAACCCAGCTGACGCCGGAAGAGAAACTGCTGCGTGCGATCTTCGGTGAGAAAGCGTCTGACGTTAAAGACTCTTCTCTGCGCGTACCGAACGGTGTCTCTGGTACCGTTATCGACGTTCAGGTCTTTACCCGTGATGGCGTAGAAAAAGACAAACGTGCGCTGGAAATCGAAGAGATGCAGCTGAAGCAGGCGAAGAAAGACCTGTCTGAAGAACTGCAGATCCTCGAAGCCGGTCTGTTCAGTCGTATCTACGCGGTGCTGGTCTCCGGTGGCGTTGAAGCTGAGAAGCTCGACAAACTGCCGCGCGATCGCTGGCTGGAACTGGGCCTGACCGACGAAGAGAAACAGAATCAGCTGGAGCAACTGGCTGAGCAGTATGACGAACTGAAACACGAGTTCGAGAAAAAACTCGAAGCGAAACGCCGTAAAATCACCCAAGGCGACGATCTGGCACCGGGTGTGCTGAAGATTGTTAAGGTATACCTGGCCGTTAAACGCCGTATCCAGCCTGGTGATAAGATGGCAGGTCGTCACGGTAACAAGGGTGTTATCTCTAAGATCAACCCGATCGAAGATATGCCGCACGATGCTAACGGTACGCCGGTAGATATCGTACTGAACCCGCTGGGCGTACCGTCTCGTATGAACATCGGTCAGATCCTGGAAACTCACCTGGGTATGGCTGCGAAAGGCATCGGCGATAAGATCAACGCCATGCTGAAACAGCAGCAAGAAGTCGCGAAACTGCGCGAATTCATCCAGCGTGCTTACGATCTGGGCGCTGACGTTCGCCAGAAAGTTGACCTGAATACCTTCAGCGATGAAGAAGTTCTGCGTCTGGCTGAAAACCTGCGTAAAGGCATGCCGATCGCAACGCCGGTATTCGACGGTGCGAAAGAAGCTGAAATCAAAGAGCTGCTGCAGCTGGGCGACCTGCCGACTTCCGGTCAGATCACCCTGTTTGACGGCCGCACCGGTGAACAGTTCGAACGTCCGGTAACCGTGGGTTACATGTACATGCTGAAACTGAACCACCTGGTCGACGACAAAATGCACGCTCGTTCCACCGGTTCCTACAGCCTGGTTACTCAGCAGCCGCTGGGTGGTAAGGCGCAGTTCGGTGGTCAGCGCTTCGGTGAGATGGAAGTGTGGGCGCTGGAAGCTTATGGCGCGGCCTACACCCTGCAGGAAATGCTCACCGTTAAGTCTGATGACGTGAACGGTCGTACCAAGATGTATAAAAACATCGTGGACGGCAACCACCAGATGGAACCGGGCATGCCGGAGTCCTTCAACGTACTGTTGAAAGAAATCCGCTCGCTGGGCATCAACATCGAACTGGAAGACGAGTAACTCTCGCTCAAACAGGTCACTGGTGCCGGGATAAAACCCGGCGCCAGATTGTGCTAACTCCGACGGGAGCAAATCCGTGAAAGACTTATTAAAGTTTCTGAAAGCGCAAACTAAAACCGAAGAGTTTGATGCGATCAAAATTGCTCTGGCATCGCCAGACATGATCCGTTCATGGTCTTTCGGTGAAGTTAAAAAGCCGGAAACCATTAACTACCGTACGTTCAAGCCTGAGCGTGACGGTCTGTTCTGTGCTCGTATTTTCGGGCCAGTAAAAGACTATGAGTGCCTGTGCGGTAAGTACAAGCGCCTGAAACACCGCGGTGTGATCTGTGAGAAGTGCGGCGTTGAAGTGACCCAGACTAAAGTGCGTCGTGAGCGCATGGGCCACATCGAGCTGGCATGCCCGACGGCGCACATCTGGTTCCTGAAATCGCTGCCGTCCCGTATCGGCCTGCTGCTGGATATGCCGCTGCGCGATATCGAACGTGTACTGTACTTCGAATCCTACGTGGTTATCGAAGGTGGCATGACCAACCTCGAACGCAACCAGATTCTGACTGAAGAGCAGTACCTGGATGCGCTGGAAGAGTTCGGTGACGAATTCGACGCGAAAATGGGTGCGGAAGCGATCCAGGCGCTGCTGCGCAATATGGATCTGGAGCAGGAATGCGAACAGCTGCGTGAAGAGCTGAACGAAACCAACTCCGAAACCAAGCGTAAAAAGCTGACCAAGCGCATTAAGCTGCTGGAAGCGTTCGTTCAGTCTGGCAACAAGCCGGAATGGATGATCCTGACCGTTCTGCCGGTTCTGCCGCCAGATCTGCGTCCGCTGGTTCCGCTCGATGGCGGCCGTTTTGCGACTTCTGACCTGAACGATCTGTATCGTCGCGTCATTAACCGTAACAACCGTCTGAAACGTCTGCTGGATCTGGCTGCGCCGGACATCATCGTACGCAACGAAAAACGTATGCTGCAGGAAGCGGTTGACGCCCTGCTGGATAACGGCCGTCGCGGTCGTGCGATCACCGGTTCTAACAAACGTCCTCTGAAATCTTTGGCCGATATGATCAAAGGTAAACAGGGTCGTTTCCGTCAGAACCTGCTCGGTAAGCGTGTTGACTACTCCGGTCGTTCTGTTATCACCGTAGGTCCATACCTGCGTCTGCATCAGTGCGGTCTGCCGAAGAAAATGGCGCTGGAGCTGTTCAAACCGTTCATTTACGGCAAGCTGGAACTGCGTGGCCTGGCCACCACCATCAAAGCCGCTAAGAAAATGGTTGAGCGCGAAGAAGCCGTTGTTTGGGATATCCTGGACGAAGTTATCCGCGAACACCCGGTACTGCTGAACCGTGCGCCAACGCTACACCGTTTAGGTATCCAGGCATTCGAACCGGTTCTGATCGAAGGTAAAGCTATTCAGCTGCACCCGCTGGTTTGTGCGGCCTATAACGCCGACTTCGATGGCGACCAGATGGCTGTTCACGTACCGCTGACGCTGGAAGCCCAGCTGGAAGCGCGTGCGCTGATGATGTCTACCAACAACATCCTGTCCCCGGCGAACGGCGAACCAATCATCGTTCCGTCTCAGGACGTTGTACTGGGTCTGTACTACATGACCCGTGACTGTGTTAACGCCAAAGGCGAAGGCATGGTGCTGACTGGCCCGAAAGAAGCGGAGCGTATTTATCGCGCCGGTCTGGCCTCTCTGCATGCGCGCGTTAAAGTGCGTATCACTGAATACGAAAAAGACGAGAATGGTGAATTCGTCGCGAAGACTAGCCTGAAAGACACGACCGTTGGCCGTGCCATTCTGTGGATGATCGTACCGAAAGGTCTGCCGTTCTCTATCGTGAACCAGGCGCTCGGTAAGAAAGCGATCTCCAAGATGCTGAACACCTGTTACCGTATTCTGGGCCTGAAACCGACCGTTATTTTTGCGGACCAGACGATGTACACCGGCTTTGCTTATGCAGCGCGTTCAGGTGCATCCGTTGGTATCGATGACATGGTCATCCCGGAGAAAAAATACGAAATCATCAGCGAAGCGGAAGCGGAAGTTGCTGAGATTCAGGAACAGTTCCAGTCTGGTCTGGTCACCGCGGGCGAGCGCTACAACAAAGTTATCGATATCTGGGCTGCGGCGAACGATCGTGTATCCAAAGCGATGATGGATAACCTGCAAACCGAAACCGTGATTAACCGTGACGGTCAGGAAGAGCAGCAGGTTTCCTTCAACAGCATCTACATGATGGCCGACTCCGGTGCGCGTGGTTCTGCGGCACAGATTCGTCAGCTGGCTGGTATGCGTGGTCTGATGGCGAAGCCGGATGGCTCGATCATCGAAACGCCGATCACCGCGAACTTCCGTGAAGGTCTGAACGTACTCCAGTACTTCATCTCCACCCACGGTGCGCGTAAAGGTCTGGCGGATACCGCACTGAAGACAGCGAACTCCGGTTACCTGACTCGTCGTCTGGTTGACGTTGCCCAGGACCTGGTCGTCACTGAAGACGACTGCGGCACCCTGGAAGGCATCACCATGACGCCGGTTATCGAAGGTGGCGACGTTAAAGAGCCGCTGCGCGATCGCGTACTGGGTCGTGTGACTGCTGAAGACGTTCTGAAGCCGGGTACCGCGGACATTCTGGTTCCACGCAACACGCTGCTGCATGAGCACTGGTGTGACCTGCTGGAAGAGAACTCCGTTGACTCCGTCAAAGTTCGTTCCGTTGTATCCTGTGACACCGACTTTGGTGTATGTGCGCACTGCTATGGTCGTGACCTGGCGCGTGGCCACCTTATCAACAAAGGTGAGGCTATCGGCGTTATCGCGGCACAGTCCATCGGTGAGCCGGGTACACAGCTGACGATGCGTACGTTCCACATCGGTGGTGCGGCATCTCGTGCGGCTGCTGAATCCAGCATCCAGGTGAAAAACAAAGGTAGCATCCGTCTGAGCAACGCGAAGTCGGTTGTGAACTCCAGCGGTAAACTGGTTATCACCTCGCGTAACACCGAGCTGAAACTGATCGACGAATTCGGTCGTACCAAAGAAAGCTATAAAGTGCCTTACGGCTCCGTTATGGCGAAAGGCGATGGCGAACAGGTTGCCGGCGGTGAAACCGTTGCAAACTGGGATCCGCATACCATGCCGGTAATCACCGAAGTGAGTGGTTTCGTCCGCTTCACTGACATGATCGACGGCCAGACCATTACTCGTCAGACCGACGAGCTGACCGGTCTGTCTTCGCTGGTGGTTCTGGATTCTGCAGAACGTACCTCCGGTGGTAAAGATCTGCGTCCAGCGCTGAAAATTGTTGATGCTCAGGGCAACGACGTTCTGATCCCAGGCACCGATATGCCTGCTCAGTACTTCCTGCCGGGTAAAGCGATTGTTCAGCTGGAAGATGGCGTACAGATCAGCTCTGGTGACACCCTGGCGCGTGTTCCGCAGGAATCCGGCGGTACCAAGGACATCACCGGTGGTCTGCCGCGCGTTGCGGATCTGTTCGAAGCACGTCGTCCGAAAGAGCCGGCAATCCTGGCTGAAATCAGCGGTATCATTTCCTTCGGTAAAGAAACCAAAGGGAAACGTCGTCTGGTTATCACCCCGGTAGACGGTAGCGAACCGTACGAAGAGATGATTCCGAAATGGCGTCAGCTGAACGTGTTCGAAGGTGAACGTGTAGAACGTGGTGACGTGGTTTCCGACGGTCCGGAAGCACCGCACGACATTCTGCGTCTTCGTGGCGTGCACGCGGTAACGCGTTACATCACCAACGAAGTGCAGGACGTTTACCGTCTGCAAGGCGTTAAGATTAACGATAAGCACATTGAAGTTATCGTTCGTCAGATGCTGCGTAAAGCGACCATCGAAAGTGCTGGTAGCTCCGACTTCCTCGAAGGCGAGCAGGTTGAATACTCCCGCGTTAAGATCGCTAACCGCGAGCTTGAAGCGAATGGCAAAGTGGCGGCAACCTATTCCCGCGACCTGCTGGGTATCACCAAAGCGTCTCTGGCAACCGAGTCCTTCATCTCCGCGGCCTCGTTCCAGGAGACCACTCGCGTGCTGACCGAAGCAGCCGTTGCGGGCAAACGCGACGAACTGCGCGGTCTGAAAGAGAACGTCATCGTGGGTCGTCTGATCCCGGCGGGTACCGGCTATGCGTACCACCAGGATCGTATGCGCCGTCGCGCAGCGGGCGAACAGCCAGCTGCTCCGCAGGTGAGCGTAGAAGAAGCGTCTGCCAACCTGGCAGAACTGCTGAACGCAGGCCTGGGCGGTTCTGACAACGATTAATCGTTGATGCACTGCTAAAAAGCCGGTCAGGTTTCCTGACCGGCTTTTTTATTGTTTGTTCGCCGCCTCACCCTCTTCTTTAATTACATTTACGACATATTAACGCCGCATATTTTTAGCAATTAATTCATATAAAATATCCATCCCCCGTTCACTGGAAAAACCTTTGTTTATATATGGGTAAAAGTTCTACTCATATCAAAAAATAATCAATCCAAAGGCGATATATTCAAAATACCTAATGAATCATGGGATTACTTCTGCTGCTTTATCTTCGAAGCTACGGCTCTGGAGAGGGATCGCCGCATCTCATGCTTCTCCCGATAAGACGCAGAAATAATACCGGCAGGCAGGTGTTGGTCATTTCTTTTGGTCTGAGTGGACAGGCTCTGGGGGCTGCATGGAATTTGCGATACAACTCATTATTATCTTAATTTGTCTGTTTTATGGTGCCCGAAAAGGCGGTATTGCGCTGGGCCTGTTGGGCGGCATCGGTTTGGTTATCCTTGTTTTTGTGTTCCACCTTCAGCCGGGTAAACCACCGGTTGATGTAATGCTGGTGATCATTGCCGTCGTGGCCGCTTCGGCCACGCTACAGGCGTCCGGCGGGCTGGATGTCATGTTACAGATTGCCGAGAAGCTGCTGCGGCGCAACCCGAAATATGTTTCAATCGTCGCGCCTTTCGTCACCTGCACGCTGACCATTCTCTGCGGTACCGGACACGTGGTGTACACGATCCTGCCGATTATCTACGATGTCGCCATTAAGAATAACATTCGTCCGGAGCGTCCGATGGCGGCCAGCTCCATAGGTGCCCAGATGGGGATCATCGCCAGCCCGGTCTCGGTAGCGGTGGTGTCGCTGGTGGCGATGCTGGGGAATTTTACCTTTAACGGTAAACACCTGGAATTTCTCGACCTGCTGGCGATAACCATTCCGTCCACGCTGCTGGGGATCCTGGCGATTGGTATCTTCAGCTGGTTCCGTGGCAAAGATCTGGATAAAGACGAAGCCTTCCAGGCGTTTATTGCGGTACCGGAAAATCGCCATTACGTCTATGGCGATACGGCGACGCTGCTGGATAAAAAGCTGCCGACCAGCAACTGGATTGCGATGTGGATCTTCCTTGCTTCCATCGCCGTGGTGGCCCTGCTCGGCGCGTTTTCCGAACTGCGTCCGGCCTTCGACGGTAAGCCGCTGTCGATGGTGCTGGTGATCCAGATGTTCATGCTGCTCTCCGGGGCATTGATCATCATCATTACCAAAACCAACCCGGCGTCGATTTCTAAAAATGAGGTTTTCCGTTCGGGAATGATCGCTATCGTCGCGGTATACGGCATCGCGTGGATGGCGGAAACTATGTTCGGCGCGCATATGACCGAGATTAAAGGTGTGCTCGGGGAGATGGTGAAGGAGTACCCGTGGGCTTACGCCATCGTACTGCTGCTGGTTTCGAAGTTTGTGAACTCTCAGGCGGCAGCGCTGGCGGCGATTGTTCCGGTGGCGCTGGCCATCGGCGTCGACCCGGCCTATATCGTGGCTTCCGCGCCGGCCTGCTATGGCTACTATATTCTGCCGACCTACCCAAGCGATCTGGCGGCGATCCAGTTCGACCGCTCAGGGACCACCCATATCGGCCGCTTTGTCATTAACCATAGCTTCATCCTGCCCGGGCTCATCGGCGTCGGTGTCTCCTGCGTGTTTGGCTGGGTATTCGCCGCGATGTATGGTTTTCTTTGAGAGGGGACGGGCGCCGGCAGCGGCGCCCGTTAAATCCGCGAGATTACTGCGCGAGCGGCAGACGACGATAGAGTTCAATCATATCGGTCGCCAGATCCTGAATGACCATGGCGTTCATCAGGTGGTCCTGAGAGTGAACGGTGATCAGGTTGACCGGCAGCTTACCGGTGCCTTCATCCAGGCCGATGAGCTGGGTCTGGATTTTATGCGCATGTTTGACGAACTCATGGGACTCGGCCATGGCCTGCTCGGCTGCCGCAAAGTCACCTTTCCGTGCTAACTGGAGAGCAGTGAGCGCCGCGCTACGTGCGGAACCGGCATTAACCAACAGCTCCATGATGATCGTTTCTAAATCTTCCATCGATTACTCCAGCATCTTCAGGGCTTTATCCAGAACGGCATCGCCTTTCATCATGCCGTAGTCCATCATATCGATCACCGCGACTTTCTTGCCGAATGGATCGGCCAGCGCCTGCAGTTTCGCCTGCTCATATTTCACCTGCGGGCCGAGCAAAATAATGTCGGCGGCGGCCAGGTTATCTTTAAACTCGGCGACCGGGACGGCCTTGATAGAAACCTCAACACCTTTTTTCTGCGCGGCATCTTGCATACGCTGAACCAGCATGCTGGTGGACATACCGGCGGCACAGCACAAAACGATATTCTTCATAGTCAGTGGCCCTTGTGTTCCGTGATGTCTTATCTTTATCGCGGCCCTGGCGATGCGACAACCGCTTTACCGTGATTGTGTGTAAGTCATCACACAAAAATTGAAACCGGTTTCATTTTTGCCGATAAAAATAAAAAAGCCCACCGAAGTGGGCGGCCGCGTCCTGTTGTCTCACGCGCGGAGGATGCGGTTTTTACCTTGTTGCTTGGCTTTGTAAAGTGCCTCATCGACGCTCACCACCAGCTTATCCAGCGGCTCCATATTCCATTCCCCCAGTCCGGCGCTAAAGGTGACCGTCAGGCCATCTTCGCGCCAGGTACGCCGTTCGACGTTGACCCGCCATGTTTCCAGTAGCGTTCGGGCGTTATCGATGTGTTCGGCAGGAAAGACCACCGCGAACTCTTCACCGCCGTAGCGATAAAGGGAAATCTCCAGCGGCTGGAGGACCTGCAGCCCCTCGCGGGCGACGTTGCGCAGGACGATATCGCCGTTGAGGTGTCCCCAGGTGTCGTTGATCGATTTGAAGTTATCGATATCGACCAGGGCAAGGGCGAAAGGTTGGTGATCGTTCATCAGCGCGGCGATATCGCTGTCGAAGGCGCGGCGGTTTTTGCAGCCAGTGAGGGCGTCGATGGTGGCCTGGCGAACGTAGGTCAGTTCACGCTGTTTGTTGGTTTCAATGGCTTTACTCAGCATTGCCTCAAGGCGCGGAGCGCGTTTGACGTCGCCGGTTTTAATCGCATTGATGATATTCATCAGCACGGTACGGGAAGCATGACGCAGATAAAGGCCGAACAAGAGGATGATAATCGCCGCGAGTGAGAAACCGCCGATCACTAAGTTTGTCTCATGGCGCGTCAGATTGATCAGGGTGGCGTTATCGACACGGTAAATCACGAACCAGTCGGGATTGGTAAAGGAGTAGTAGTAATACCAGGTATCGCTCCTGACATCGTAAAGCTGCCCCTCTCCGCTGGTCATTTTATCCATCAGTTCGTCGCTGACGAAGGGTTTAAACAGCGCGCCCGGGTCGGAGTGCAGGACAACTTTGCCATCCCGCTGCACCACAAAAAATTCCCCCTGTACGGGGGCGACCATCTGCCGTAGCGCGAACCCCATGGAGGTGAGATCTAGATGAAAAGCCAGGCTGCCCTTGAGTTTACCCTCCGGAGTAATGATGGGTTTGAAAATGGTAATCGTCGGATGGTGGGTGAAAAAGTCCATATACGGGCTGGTGTAGTGGCTGAAGGTGCTGGCTTCTGCCTGTTTGATAAACCAGGGCCGCGTTTTGGGGTCGAAAGCCAGGCTGTCTTCATTTTTCAGTACTTCCGGGGCGCGCAGATAGTGGCCCTCGGTATCCGCCAGCGAGATGGATGAGACGCTTGGCATCATGTTCTGTAACTGCATTAGCGTGGTTAACCCTTTCTCCGGATCAACGTTCACCGCGCGGTTCAGTTCGTCATTACGGGCAAAGAAGGTGGCCGCGCGGCCGAGGATAAAATCATTTTCCCGCAGCAGCGTTTCCGTATAGTTGATGGCCAGGTTGTGGGTAAAGTTGCGGTTAATATCGTGATAATCTTCGAGAAAATCTTTCCGCTGTGCCAGGGTGACAAAAGTAGCAATCAGCATGAAACTGAGCAAAATGCCGGCAAACCCCACGACGATTGGTGTCGTAAAAGAGAGTTTTCTGTTGTGTAGCGCCATGAATCGTTAATCGTCCCGGATGTATAAACCAAGGGTCCGAACGCAGCTTGTGTCAGCGAGCCTGCCGATCGAATCAGTTAACTATTGCTCAATTATAACTCTGAGGCCTTCATCTATCGTGATTTATATTCGTCGATAATGAACCGGCCCTCGCGCAGCGCGGAGAGGCAGGGCGAAAATGAGGAAGAAAACGTTCGCCCTGGTCAGCGTCCGCTGCTGACCCGGGCAGAATAGAAAAACGGCGGCAATCGGGCGACTCCCCATTTTTCATCTCTCGTGCAGGCACGCAAAATAATCAGCGGCTTGCAACATACTTCATGATGATTGCGAGGCGCGTCCCAGCCAGCTGTCCCAGTCTTTCCATACCGGCTGCAGGCCACGGGCGGCTAGCGCGCTGGCGACCTCTTCAGGGCGGCGATCGTCATGTGGGGCAAATTGCTCGAGCTCCGGATGATCGTCGGCGTAGCCGCCGGGCTGCGTTTTAGAGAAGGCGCTGACGTTATTGATCGCCAGCGGGATCACCCGGTCGCGGAACCAGGGTGATTCACGGGTTGAAAGCGACAGCTCAACCTCCGGCGCCAGCAGGCGGAAGGCGCAAATGGTCTGCACCAGCTGGCGCTCATCCATCAGCGAAGCTGGTTCAATACCGCCGGCGCAGGGACGCAGGCGCGGGAAGGAGACCGAGTAGCGGCTGCGCCAGTAGCGCTGCTGCAGCCACAGCAGGTGCTCGGCGACCATAAAGCAGTCCACCCGCCAGCTGTCGGAAAGACCAATCAATGCACCGAGGCCGATCTTATCGATCCCCGCCTCGCCCAGGCGATCCGGTGTATCCAGCCGCCAGAAGAAATCCTGTTTTTTCCCTTTCAGATGGTGCTGGGCATACATGCTTTCATGGTAGGTCTCCTGATAGACCATTACCCCGTCGAGCCCCAGCGTTTTCAGCTCGGCATACTCTTCGGTCGCCAGCGGCTGCACCTCCATATGCAGCGAGGCAAACTGGCTGCGGATAGCCGGCAGGTGCTGGCGGAAATAATCCATTCCCACCTTGCCCTGATGTTCGCCGGTCACCAGCAGCAGATGCTCAAAGCCCAGGTCGCGGATCGCGGCGCACTCGCGGGCAATCTCGGCGGCATCCAGCGTCTTGCGCTTAATGCGATTGCTCATTGAGAAGCCGCAGTAGGTGCAGTCATTGGCGCACAGGTTGGAGAGATACAGTGGTACGTAAAAGCTGACGGTATTGCCGAAGCGCTGCCGGGTGAGCCGCTGCGCACGCTGGGCCAGCGGTTCAAGATAGTTGGCCGCCGCCGGTGAAAGCAGGGCCATCATGTCGTCACGGGTGAGCTGTTTGGCCGCCAGCGCCCGTTCGACGTCGGCGGCGGTTTTGCTGTTGATGCGCAGGCGGATGTCGTCCCACTCCAGCTCCCGCCAGCGATCGCTGAAGGTTTTCATGCCAGCGCCTCCAGGAATCCGGTCAGCGGGCTGGTGGCCTGCGCCTGCGTACTGCGTGCCCCCGGTCCGGCCTGACGCGCCAGTAATCCGGCATCGACTGCCATACGGAAGGCGCGGGCCATGGTCACGGGGTCGTCGGCGACGGCAATGGCGGTATTGACCAGCACCGCATCTGCGCCCATCTCCAGCGCCTGCGCCGCATGGCTCGGCACGCCGATCCCGGCATCAACCACCACCGGTACCGTCGCCTGTTCGATAATAATCTCCAGCATAGCCCTGGTTTCCAGCCCCTGATTGGAGCCGATCGGCGCACCCAGCGGCATCACCGCCGCGCAGCCAGCCTCTTCCAGCCGTTTACACAGCACCGGATCGGCGCCACAGTAGGGCAGGACGACGAACCCTTCGCGCACCAGCAGCTCCGCCGCCTTCAGGGTTTCAATCGGGTCAGGCAGCAGCCAGCGGGCATCCGGGTGGATCTCCAGCTTCAGCCAGTGGGTGCCCAGGGCTTCCCGCGCCAGGCGGGCGGCAAACACCGCCTCTTCCGCCGTCTTGGCGCCTGACGTATTCGGCAACAGGCTGACCCCCGCCGCCAGCAGCGGGGCGAGGATGGCGTCATTGTGCTGGCGTAAATCGACGCGCTTCATCGCCAGGGTTACCAGCTGGCTTCCCGAGGCGCGAATCGCCTCAACCATCACCTCCGGGGCGGCGAATTTGCCGGTACCGGTAAAAAGATGGGATTCAAACGTTTTGTCTGCAATACGTAACATGTCAGCCTCCAGCGATAACCTGAAAAAGCAGGATCCGATCGCCTTCCTGTAAGAGATGATCTTCCCACCGGTCGCGCGGCAGGATGTGTTGATTAAGCGCCAGCGCAACGCCCGGCTGCAGCTGTTCGAGCTGGGTCAGCAGGGCGCTGACGCTGAGATTGTCGGCACATGCCAGCGGCTCGTCGTTAAACCAAATCTGCATGCCGCCCTCCGCACACCGGGCAGTTCCGGGAGCGCTGTAGCGCCAGATTACGCCAGTTGCTGGTGCGGGCGTCGAACAGCCGCAGGGTATTACGCGGCGTCGTCATGCCGCTGAGCAGCTTAATCGCCTCCAGCGCCTGCAGCGTGCCCATCATGCCGACGACCGGGCCGACGATCCCCGCGGTGCGGCAGTTGCGCTGCGGTTCGTCGCTATCCGGCCACAGGCAGCGATAGCAGCCCTGCGCCCAGGGGGGAGTGAGCACCATCAACTGACCGCCGAAGCCGACGGCGCTGGCGGTCACTAACGGGGTGTTGAGGGCCACACAGGCGGCGTTGATTGCCTGGCGGGTCACCATGTTATCGGTGCAGTCCAGCACCACGTCCGCTTTCGCCACCTCAGCGCGCAGCGCCTCGCCGCTCAGACGTTGCTGGAGCGCAACCAGTTTGATCTGCGGGTTTAGCTGACTGAGCCGGGTCTTTGCCGCCGCGGCTTTTGGCCGGTCGATATCCTCGCTGGTGAACAGGATCTGCCGCTGCAGGTTGCTGAGATGCACGGCGTCGTCATCGGCCAGGGTCAGCGTCCCGACGCCCGCTCCGGCAAGATAGAGCGCCGCCGGGGAACCCAGCCCGCCAAGGCCGATAATCAGCACCCGGCTGGCTAACAGTTTCTGCTGACCCTCGATGGCAATATCCTCCAGCAGCAGCTGGCGGCTATAGCGCATAAAGTCGTGATCATTCATCGCCTGCTCCCGCCAGCGCCAGCAGCTGGTCTGTCGCTGCCCGCCAGTCCGCCGCCTGGGTAATAGCGCTGACCACCGCGATGCTGCCGACGCCGGTCGCCAGTACGCCCGGCGCTTTTTCCAGACTGATGCCGCCGATCGCGACGGTGGGGTAATCCGCCAGGCGTTGAATATGTCTGGCTAGCTGGTCGAGGCCCTGCGGCGCGGAAGGCATCTGTTTGGTTTGCGTCGGGAAGACGTGGCCCAGCGCGATGTAAGAGGGGCGCGCCGCCA
Organism: Klebsiella sp. HMSC25G12; assembly: GCF_001807705.1. Lineage (NCBI taxonomy): Bacteria > Pseudomonadati > Pseudomonadota > Gammaproteobacteria > Enterobacterales > Enterobacteriaceae > Klebsiella > Klebsiella sp. HMSC25G12. The sequence continues at coordinate 20,210 of NZ_KV789792.1, forward strand.
GCGCGACATCAATTTCCATATCGTCGTGAGTGGAGACGCCGAGACGCAGTCCGGCTTTGCGGATAGCGCTCAGATCGGTGGTTTCCAGATCTTCTTGCCCCAGGTGTACCCCGTAGGCCTGATGCTTAATCGCCAGCTGCCAGTAATCGTTAATGAACAACCGGGCGTGATAGCGGCGGCCAAGGGCGATGGCGGCGATCACGTCATCCTCCACGTCGCTGTCACGTTGGTCTTTGATGCGCAGTTGAAGAGTACGCACTCCCGCCTCCAGCAGGCGCTCAATCCACGCCACGCTGTCAACCACCGGGTAGAGTCCAAGACGAAATGGGACGGGTGGAAAATCAGGTTGATACATCAGGCTTCCTCCTGTTTCAGGTAGATTTCGCCGCCACGGGCGCGGAAGTGATGCGACATATCGGCCATGCCAGCTTCGATATTTTGCTTCGCGGCGTAGTCGCGGACTTCCTGGGTGATTTTCATCGAACAGAATTTCGGCCCGCACATGGAGCAGAAATGGGCGACCTTGCCGGACTCCTGCGGCAGGGTTTCATCGTGATAGGCCCGCGCGGTGAAGGGGTCGAGCGCGAGGTTGAACTGGTCTTCCCAGCGGAATTCGAAACGCGCTTTGGACATCGCGTTGTCGCGGATCTGCGCCCCGGGGTGGCCTTTCGCGAGGTCGGCGGCGTGGGCGGCGATTTTGTAGGTAATCAGCCCCTGTTTCACATCCTCTTTGTTGGGCAGGCCGAGATGCTCTTTTGGCGTGACGTAGCACAGCATCGCGCAGCCAAACCAGCCAATCATTGCCGCGCCGATACCGGAAGTGAAATGGTCGTAGCCCGGCGCGATGTCGGTGGTGAGCGGGCCTAAGGTGTAGAATGGCGCTTCGTGGCAATGCTCCAGCTCTTCGGTCATATTGCGGCGGATCATCTGCATCGGCACGTGGCCGGGGCCTTCAATCATCACCTGCACGTCATACTCCCAGGCGATTTTCGTCAGTTCGCCCAGCGTATGCAGCTCGGCGAACTGCGCCTCGTCGTTGGCGTCCTGGATCGAGCCGGGGCGCAGACCATCGCCGAGGGACAGCGACACGTCATAGGCGGCGCAGATTTCACAGATTTCGCGGAAGTGATGGTAGAGGAAGTTTTCCTGATGATGCGACAGGCACCACTTGGCCATGATGGAACCACCGCGCGACACGATACCTGTCAGGCGCTTCGCGGTCATCGGCACGTAGCGCAGCAGTACGCCGGCGTGAATCGTGAAGTAGTCGACGCCCTGTTCGGCCTGTTCCAGCAGGGTATCGCGGAAGGCTTCCCAGGTCAGGTTCTCGGCAATGCCGTTGACCTTCTCCAGCGCCTGGTAAATCGGGACGGTACCAATCGGCACCGGGCTGTTGCGCAGGATCCACTCGCGGGTTTCGTGGATATAGCGGCCGGTGGAGAGGTCCATCACCGTGTCGGCGCCCCAGCGGGTTGACCAGACCAGTTTTTCCACCTCCTCTTCGATGGAAGAGGTCACCGCCGAGTTGCCGATATTGGCATTCACTTTCACCAGGAAATTGCGGCCGATAATCATCGGCTCAGATTCCGGGTGGTTGATGTTGGCGGGGATGATGGCGCGTCCGGCGGCAACTTCATCGCGGACGAACTCGGGGGTAATGTTTTCCGGCAGGCGGGCACCGAAGCCTTCCCCGGCATGCTGCTGGCGCAGAACCTCGCTGCGGATACGTTCGCGACCCATGTTTTCGCGAATGGCGATGAACTCCATCTCCGGGGTGACGATCCCCTGGCGGGCGTAGTGCAGTTGGGTAACGCATTTCCCGGCGACGGCGCGTTTGGGCGTCAGCAGGCCGCTGAAGCGCAGCTCATCGAGACCGTCATCGGCCAGCCGCGCTTTGGTATAGGCCGAGCTGCGTTCGCTGAGCGGAGCGCAGTCGTTACGCGCGTCGATCCACGGCTGGCGCAGCTTTGCCAGCCCCTGGCGGACATCAATGCCAATATCCGGGTCGCCATAAGGGCCGGAGGTGTCATATACCGGGATCGGTTCATTGGCTTCGTACCGGGGGTTATCTTTATCGCCGCCGACGAGGGTCGGGCTGAGCTCAATTTCACGCATCGGGACGCGGATATCCGCTTGTGAGCCGTGAACGTAGATGCGGCGTGAATTGGGAAAAGCGGTACCTGCCAGCGTATCAATGAATCGCTGCGCGTGCTCGCGTTGTTCCCGACGGGTGAGTTTGGTAGTAGACATAGCGCATTCCAGTTAAAAAAGGAGATGGCTTGTCAGACGACGGATGGAGTAACAGATGCGACCGATCCAGAACGGACAGGTGCGACCAGCAGTTTACTCTTGTTCCCTTCGCAGGTATTAGCCTGATCAGGTTCCGCGGATCCCGAATTAACGGTCTCAGCCTTTTCCACTTTAGCCAGCGCATGGAAAATAGGCACTCCGACAAGATGACGTCCCCTCCGGAGAGGGGGAATGGAGGTAAACTACTCGTTAATTGCGCACAACTCAAGCGGTCGGCGCAATATTATCGCGCACGTCGTTGCTCAGATTATGCGCGACGGCGAGGGCGATCAGTTTATCCTCCAGCGCGAAACGTGCTTCCAGCGACTCGCCGATATCCGACAGCGCCTGCTGAAATTCAAGGTAGTTATCGTGATCGATAGCGTTTTCGAGGCAGGTATCGTAGTAGTCCATCATCTGCTGGGTATTGGCTTCCAGCTGTGGATAAAGCCGGGTGGCGGCTAAAAGTGGGGTATCGCCTTCCATTTCGCCAATAATGCGTTCATAAATACTAAAATGACCGGATGAGAGGTAATCCACCAGACTTTGGCAAAAGTCATCCAGCGCCTTTTCGTTTAGCCGCATAAATGACTCTTTGCCCGGTTTCAGGCCAACCAGATTGTAGTAAGCCACGAGCAGATGCTTACGCACTTGTAGCCAGCGATCGACCAGTTCATTACTACCGCCAACGCGCTCCGTCAGATTTTCCAGCTGGTTTAGCATGATTGACTCCGCTAGTTTTGATTTAAATCTGCTCACCAAAATGTAAATATAATGTTAACAACATGCCAGTGAAGCAAAGGTAGTGCAATAGATATGGATCGTATTATTGAAAAATTAGATCGCGGCTGGTGGGTTGTCAGTCACGAACAAAAATTATGGTTGCCTGGTGGAGAATTACCACATGGCGAAGCGGTTAATTTCGATCTTGTCGGACAGCATGCGCTGCATATTGGCGAGTGGCAGGGCGAGTCCGTCTGGATGGTGCGCCAGGATCGCCGCCATGACATGGGATCGTTACGCCAGGTTCTGGATCAGGATCCGGGTCTCTTCCAGCTGGCGGGGCGAGGGATCCAGCTCGCCGAATTTTATCGATCGCATAAATTTTGCGGCTACTGTGGCCATCCGATGCATGCCAGCAAAAGCGAATGGGCGATGCTGTGCAGCCACTGCCGTGAACGCTATTACCCGCAAATTGCCCCCTGCATTATCGTCGCTATCCGTCGCGATGATTCGATCCTGTTGGCGCAACATACCCGCCATCGTAACGGCGTGCACACCGTGCTGGCCGGGTTTGTCGAAGTGGGTGAAACCCTTGAGCAGGCGGTGGCCCGCGAGGTGATGGAGGAGAGCGGCATCAAGGTGAAAAACCTGCGCTATGTGACCTCTCAGCCGTGGCCGTTCCCGCAGTCGCTGATGACCGCTTTTATGGCGGATTACGCGGATGGCGATATCGTGGTCGACAAAAAAGAGCTGCTGACCGCGGACTGGTACCGCTATGACAATCTGCCGCTCCTGCCACCGCCGGGCACGGTGGCGCGTCGGCTTATCGAAGATACGGTGGCGATGTGTCGGGCAGAGTTCGAGTGACATGTTACACTGGGCGCATCAACGCTAAAGGAATGTAAAAATGACCGAACTGAAAAACGATCGTTACCTGCGCGCGCTGCTGCGTCAGCCGGTTGATGTCACCCCGGTGTGGATGATGCGCCAGGCGGGCCGCTATTTACCGGAGTACAAAGCCACCCGTGCGCAAGCGGGCGACTTTATGTCGCTGTGTAAAAATGCCGAGCTGGCCTGCGAAGTGACGCTCCAGCCGCTGCGCCGTTACCCGCTGGATGCGGCGATCCTCTTTTCGGACATCCTGACGATCCCGGACGCCATGGGTCTGGGGCTGTACTTTGAAGCTGGCGAAGGTCCGCGCTTCACCTCGCCGATAAAAAGCAAAGCCGACGTCGACAAGCTGCCAATCCCGGATCCGGAGCAGGAACTGGGCTATGTCATGAACGCCGTGCGTACCATTCGCCGCGAACTGAAAGGCGAAGTGCCGCTGATCGGCTTCTCCGGTAGCCCCTGGACGCTGGCGACCTACATGGTGGAAGGCGGCAGCAGCAAAGCGTTCACTGTGATCAAAAAGATGATGTACGCCGAACCGCAGGCGCTGCATGCGCTGCTGGAGAAGCTGGCGAAGAGCGTCACCCTGTACCTCAACGCGCAGATCAAAGCCGGCGCGCAGTCGGTGATGATTTTCGACACCTGGGGCGGGGTGCTGACCGGTCGCGACTATCAGCAGTTCTCGCTCTACTACATGCATAAAATTGTCGATGGCCTGCTGCGGGAGAATGAAGGCCGCCGCGTGCCGGTGACCCTGTTCACCAAAGGCGGTGGCCAGTGGCTGGAAGCGATGGCGGAGACCGGCTGTGATGCGCTGGGACTCGACTGGACCACCGATATCGCCGATGCTCGCCGTCGCGTAGGTCACAAAGTGGCGCTCCAGGGCAATATGGACCCGTCGATGCTGTATGCTCCCGCCCCGCGTATTGAAGAGGAAGTGGCGACTATTCTCGCCGGCTTCGGCCAGGGCGAAGGCCATGTCTTTAACCTTGGTCACGGCATCCATCAGGATGTCGACCCGCAGCATGCGGGCGTCTTTGTTGAGGCGGTGCATCGTCTTTCCACACCCTATCATCAATAGGAGATAAGCCGTATGGATTTAGCCGCGCTACGTACCCAACAACAACAGTTAGCCGCGTCGGTCGAGCGAGCGGATCGACTGGATCGCGACCCGCCGGCGTTGATCGGCGGCGCGGATGTCGGGTTTGAGCAGGAAGGGGAAGTGACCCGGGCTGCGATGGTGCTGCTGACCTGGCCTGAGCTTGAGCTGGTGGAGTATCAGGTGGCGCGCGTCGCCACCACCATGCCCTATATTCCCGGCTTTCTCTCGTTTCGCGAAACACCTGCGCTGCTGGCGGCGTGGGAGCAGCTTTCGCAAAAACCGGACCTGCTCTTCGTCGACGGCCACGGTATCTCCCATCCCCGGCGGCTCGGCGTCGCCAGCCATTTTGGTCTGATGATTGACGTGCCGACCATCGGGGTGGCGAAAAAACGGCTGTGCGGAAAAATCGGCGAACTGGGTGATGAGCCCGGCGCACTGGCCCCGCTGATGGATAAAAATGAGCAACTGGCCTGGGTCTGGCGCAGCAAAGTGCGCTGCAACCCGCTGTTTATTAGCACCGGTCACCGGGTGGGCATGGACAGCGCCTTAATGTGGGTTGAGCGCTGCATGCGAGGCTATCGTCTCCCCGAGCCGACGCGCTGGGCCGATGCGGTGGCGTCCCGTCGTCCGTCGTTTGTGCGTTGGCAAGCAAATCACGGCTGATTCAGGTACACTGCGCCTAATTTCTGACTTCGAGAATTCATCATGTTACAAAACCCGATTCACCTGCGCCTGGAGAAGCTGGAAAGCTGGCAGCATGTCACTTTTATGGCCTGCCTGTGCGAGCGTATGTACCCTAACTACGCCATGTTCTGCAAGCAAACCGAGTTCGGCGACGGCCAGCTGTACCGTCGTATCCTGGACCTGATCTGGGAAACGCTGACGGTTAAAGATGCGAAGGTGAATTTCGACAGTCAGCTGGAGAAGCTGGAAGAGGCCATCCCGGCGGCAGATGATTTCGACCTGTACGGTGTTTACCCGGCTATAGACGCCTGCGTGGCGTTGAGCGAACTGATCCATTCGCGTCTGAGCGGTGAAACACTTGAGCACGCGATTGAGGTGAGCAAGACATCCATCACCAGCGTGGCGATGCTGGAAATGACCCAGGCCGGTCGCGAAATGACCGATGAAGAGCTGAAAGCGAACCCGGCGGTAGAGCAGGAATGGGATATTCAGTGGGAAATTTTCCGCCTGCTGGCCGACTGCGAAGAGCGTGACCTTGAGCTGATAAAAGGTCTGCGCGCGGACCTGCGTGAGGCCGGTGAGAGCAATATTGGTATAAATTTTCAGCAGTGAGACCAGAAAACGTGATTTACCGCCTGAATTGTAGCGTCTGAAGGCTTCCATTCCGCCCCCCGTCTGGTCTACATTTGGAGGGCGAAAAAAAGTGGCTATCGGTGCGTGTATGCAGGAGGGTGCTTTTTTGGCATTTCCGTCGCACTCGATGCTTAGCAAGCGATAAACACATTGTAAGGATAACTTATGAACAAGACTCAACTGATTGATGTAATTGCGGACAAAGCTGACCTGTCCAAAGCACAGGCTAAAGCTGCCCTGGAATCTACCCTGGCTGCAATTACTGAGTCTCTGAAAGAAGGTGATGCTGTTCAACTGGTTGGTTTCGGTACCTTCAAAGTGAACCACCGCGCTGAGCGTACTGGCCGCAACCCGCAGACCGGTAAAGAGATCAAAATCGCTGCAGCTAACGTGCCGGCATTTGTTTCTGGCAAAGCACTGAAAGACGCAGTTAAGTAAGACCGCGTGGCAGTGAACAGTTTTATCGAAGGGGCTATTAAGCCCCTTTTGTCTGTCTGGCGCCGGCCTCTGGCGCTGGCGGGCATCCTGTTGCTGACTGCCTGCAGCCACGACGCCTCGCTTCCACCGTTTACCGCCAGCGGTTATGCGGATAATCAGGGGGCGATGCGTATCTGGCGTAAAGATTCAGGTGATGAAGTCCATCTTCTCGCCGCTTTCAGCCCGTGGCGTCACGGGGATACCTCGACCAGTGAATATCGCTGGCAGGGCGATCAATTGACGTTTATCGAACTCAATGTCTACGGTAAGCCGCCGGAACATATTCGCGCCCGCTTCGACGCGCAGGGCGATCTCAGCTTTATGCAGCGGGAAGTCGACGGGCAGAAGCAACAGCTCTCCAGCGACCAGGTCGCACTGTATCGTTATCGCGCCGAGCAGATCCGCCAGACCAGCGATGCTCTCCGCCAGGGACGCGTCGTCCTGCGTCAGGGGCGCTGGAACGCTGCCGCGCATACCGTGTTGACCTGCGAAGGTCAGACGGTGAAGCCTGACCTCGATAGCCGGGCCCTGGCGCATATTGAACGTCGCCAGAGTCATTCCTCCGCCGCGGTGAGCATCGCCTGGCTGGAGGCGTCTGAAGGCTCTCAACTATTGCTGGTCGCCAATGAAAACTTCTGCACCTGGCAGCCGACAGAAAAAAGCTTCTAACGATTACCAGTGGTTCATGCCCATATGACCACCGCCGTTACCGCGGCAGCCGTTGTATCCCATTCCTGCGCCACGGGGAACGCCCGCCTCAGCCAGGGCGACATCAAACTTCACCCGCTGCTGATCCAGCTTCTGGCGTAAGCCTTCCATCTCCTGAGCGACAGCTTCAATCTTTCCACTGTCCGGCTTTTGCGTCGTGAGCAGCGCATTGTACTCATAGCGTTTGGACTGCAGCTGCTGGCGCAGGGCGCTGGTTTGCGCAGCGTAATCGTTATGCAGCTTTTGCGCGGTAGCCTGCTGCTCCTGGGTCAGCTGGCTGTAACCCTGCGCGCCCATTCTGTTGTTATCGCCCCAGTGATGGTTGGCCCAGGCCGCGTTGCTGCCAAAGGTCAGTACGGCAAGGGTGACGAGGGTGAGAGGTAAGTTACGGTTCCGTTTCATGGCATTATCTCCTGTGTGGTTTCTCTCGTTATTGCATCTTCCATGCCAGCCTGAAAAAGCCCGCCCGTACGGGCCTGCCGGAGGAGCCGATGGGGAAGGTGAGTAAAAATGACCCGTTCCTGGCGGGTCAGGTGGGTCATTTTTACTCGCTAAACCGCAGGCGATATGTTTGAGAACAGGATTGACGGCGTGGGAAAATGGCATGATTTCTGCTGAAGGATCCTGCAGAAAGCGAAAAAGAGATGACAAGGACTCACCGATGAAGATCAAACCTTTCTCCCGGCACGCCACTGCGGACGCCCTGAGCTGGCTGCTGACCGGCGCAATGGTGCTGTTGGTCATGCTGTTCTCCGTAATGATCGTCCGCGACTACGGTCGTGAGACGACCGCCGCCCGACAAACCATTGAGGAGAAGGGGAGCGTGCTGATCCGCGCGCTGGAGTCTGGCACGCGCGTCGGGATGGGGATGCGTATGCATCATGCGCAGCTGCAGGCCCTGCTGGAAGAGATGGCCTGGCAGCCTGGAGTGCTGTGGTTCGCGGTGACCGATGAAAACGGTAAAATCATCGCCCATAGCGATCCGCAACAGGTGGATAACGCGCTGTACAGTCCGGCGCAGATGCGCGAACTCCACGTGAGCGAACAGGCCCGCTGGCGCCGGCTTAGCGAACCGCAGCCGGCGCTGGAGATCTATCGCCAGTTCCGCCCGCTCAATCCTGCTCGCGGCCATCATATGGGGATGATGAATCGCGGCAACAGCGCGCTGGCTCAGCCCACTGTCCCGCAGGTGATTTTTATCGCCTTTGATAGCCGCGAGCTGGATGCGGCGCAGGCCCGCGGCCAGCGTAACATGATGATCATGCTGGGTGCCGCGGCGCTGGTCATCGCGGCGACGATCCTCGCTCAGTTCTGGTTCCGCCGCTATCGTCGCTCACGCCAGCAGCTGCTGGAGGCGATGGCCCGCAAAGAAAAGCTGGTGGCGCTTGGCCATCTGGCGGCGGGTGTCGCGCATGAGATCCGCAATCCGCTCTCTTCGATTAAAGGGCTGGCGAAGTATTTTGCCGAACGCACTCCCCCAGGCGGCGAAGCGCAGCAATTAGCCCAGGTGATGGCGAAAGAAGCCGACCGCCTGAACCGGGTGGTCAGCGAGCTGCTGGAGCTGGTCCGGCCCGCGCATTTAAATTACCAGCCGGTGGATATCAATGCGCTTATCCGGCACTCATTGCAGCTGGTAAGCCAGGATGCGCAGAGTCGCGGGATCGCACTGCAATTTACTCCGCGTCCTGAATTAACCTCGATTAAAGCCGACCCCGACCGTCTGAACCAGGTGCTGTTGAATCTGTATCTGAACGCGATGCAGGCGATTGGCCGCGACGGCGTCATTCGCGTATCGGCAAGCGAAGCCGATCGTCAGCGGGTGAAAATCGTCGTCACGGATAGCGGTAAGGGGATGAGCGATGAAGAGCTGCAGGCCATCTTCACACCGTATTTCACCACCAAGGCGGACGGCACGGGGCTGGGGCTGGCGGTGGTACAGAATATTATCGAACAACATGGCGGGACAATCCGCGCCGAAAGCCAGCCGGGGGCCGGAGCGATATTTACGCTTTGGCTACCGGTGGATGCTCAACGGAGGGAAGATGAGCAGCGATAAAGTACAGATTCTGGTTGTCGATGATGACGTCAGCCACTGCACGATCCTGCAGGCGCTGCTGCGCGGCTGGGGCTATCAGGTGGCATTAGCTCACAACGGCCTGCAGGCGCTGGAGCAGATCCATCACCAGGTCTTCGACCTGGTGCTGTGCGATATCCGTATGGCGGAGCTGGACGGTATCGCGACGTTAAAAGAGATAAAAGCCTATAACCCGGCGATACCGGTGCTGATCATGACGGCGTTTTCCAGCGTCGGCACGGCGGTGGAGGCCATTAAGTCCGGGGCGCTGGATTATCTGGTCAAACCGCTGGATTTTGACACCCTACAGCAGACGCTGGTTCAGGCGCTGGCACACACCCGGCAGAGCGAGGGCGATTTCAGCGGCGCGACAGAATTACGATGGGGAATGATTGGCGATAGCCCGGCAATGCAGGCGCTTATCAACAATATCACGCTGGTGGCGCCCTCGGATGCGACGGTGCTGATCTGCGGCGAATCGGGAACCGGTAAAGAACTGGTGGCGCGCGCCATTCACGCCTGCAGCGAACGCCGCGAGAAGCCGCTGGTGACGCTAAACTGCGCGGCGCTGAATGAGTCGCTGCTGGAGTCCGAGCTGTTCGGTCATGAAAAAGGGGCGTTTACCGGGGCGGATCGGCGGCGGGAAGGGCGTTTTGTCGAGGCGGATGGCGGCACGCTGTTCCTTGATGAAATTGGTGATATCTCACCGCTGATGCAGGTGCGTCTGCTGCGGGCGATTCAGGAACGCGAGGTGCAGCGCGTTGGCAGTAACCAGACGCTTGCCGTTGATGTGCGGCTGATTGCCGCTACCCATCGTAATCTGGCGGAGGAGGTGAGCGCCGGGCGCTTTCGCCAGGATCTCTATTATCGCCTGAACGTCGTGACCATTGATATGCCGCCGCTGCGTCAGCGCCGGGAAGACATTCCTCTACTGGCGCAACACTTTCTTAAGCGCTATGCCGAACGCAATCGCAAAACGGTGCAGGGGTTTACGCCGCAGGCGATGGATCTGCTGATCCACTACCCCTGGCCGGGTAATATCCGTGAACTGGAAAACGCGGTGGAGCGGGCGGTGGTGCTGCTGACCGGAAACTATATCTCCGAACGAGAACTGCCGCTGGCGATAGCGGGCACGCCGTTGCCGTCGGGTGGTAGCGAGAACGCGCTGATTCAGCCGTTAGTGGAAGTTGAAAAAGAGGTGATTCTGGCGGCGCTGGAAAAAACGGGCGGCAACAAAACTGAAGCCGCCCGTCAGTTAGGCATTACGCGGAAAACGCTGCTGGCAAAACTTAGCCGTTAGCTTTTTCACGTTCGATGGCGCGCCAGCCGATATCGTTACGGCTAAAGCTGCCGTCCCAGCGAATATCGGTCAGCAGTTGATAGGCGCGCTGCTGCGCCTGCGCCACGGTTTCACCCAGCGCGGTCACGCACAGCACGCGCCCGCCGTTGGTGACGACGCGCTGGTCGTCTGCCAGTTTGGTGCCGGCATGGAAGACTTTACCATCTGCCGCTTCCTGCTGCGGCAGGCCGAAGATCTCATCACCCGTGTTGTAATTGCCCGGATAGCCGCCGGCGGCAACCACCACACCCAGCGACGCGCGGTCATCCCACTCGGAGGTTTTCTCGTCCAGTTTGCCCGCGCAGGCGGCGAGGCACAGATCTACCAGGTCGGACTTCATGCGCAGCATGATCGGCTGGGTTTCCGGATCGCCAAAGCGGCAGTTGAACTCAATTACCTTCGGGTTACCCTGTTTGTCGATCATCAGACCGGCATACAGAAAACCGGTATAGGTATTGCCTTCAGCGGCCATGCCTTTCACGGTTGGCCAGATAATCCGCTCCATGGTGCGCTGATGGACTTCATCAGTCACGACCGGCGCCGGAGAATAAGCGCCCATCCCACCGGTGTTCGGGCCGGTATCGCCGTTGCCGACGCGCTTGTGATCCTGGCTGGTGGCCATCGGCAGGACGTGCTCGCCGTCGACCATGACAATAAAGCTGGCTTCTTCGCCATCGAGGAACTCTTCAATCACGATGCGGTGGCCAGCATCGCCAAAGGCGTTGCCGGCCAGCATATCTTTGACCGCCGCCTCAGCTTCCTCAAGGGTCATCGCCACGATAACGCCTTTACCCGCTGCCAGACCGTCGGCTTTGATGACGATCGGCGCGCCTTTCTCCCGCAGATAAGCCAGCGCAGGCTCGACCTTGGTGAAGTTCTGGTATTCCGCCGTCGGGATATGATGACGAGCGAGGAAATCTTTGGTGAAGGCTTTTGAGCCTTCCAGCTGCGCGGCGCCTTCGGTTGGCCCGAAGATGGTCAGCCCTGCGGCACGGAATGCGTCAACCACGCCAATGACCAGCGGCGCTTCCGGGCCCACGATGGTCAGATCGATGTTCTCATCCTGCGCGAAGCGAAGCAGCGCCGGAATATCGGTAACGCCGATGGCGACGTTTTGCAGCGACGGCTCCAGCGCAGTACCTGCGTTGCCCGGCGCGACGTAGACGGTATCAACCAGCGGCGACTGGGCCGCTTTCCAGGCCAGCGCGTGCTCACGCCCGCCGTTGCCGATTACTAATACTTTCATCTGTAGCTCCGTGAATTAATGGCGGAAGTGGCGCATGTCGGTGAAGATCATGGCGATACCATGTTCGTCAGCGGCAGCAATCACTTCGTCGTCGCGGATAGAGCCGCCCGGCTGGATCACACAGGTGATGCCCACTGCGGCTGCGGCATCAATGCCGTCGCGGAACGGGAAGAAGGCGTCAGAGGCCATGGCGGAACCTTTCACTTCCAGACCTTCGTCACCGGCTTTAATCCCGGCAATTTTCGCTGAGTAGACGCGGCTCATCTGACCGGCGCCTATGCCGATGGTCATATTGTCTTTGGCATAGACGATGGCGTTGGATTTGACGAATTTCGCTACTTTCCAGCAGAACAGCGCATCGCGCAGTTCCTGCTCGCTCGGCTGACGTTTGCTGACCACGCGCAGTTCGCCCGCAGTGACCATGCCGAGATCGCGGTCCTGAACCAGCAGGCCGCCATTGACACGTTTGAAATCGAGGCCGGCAACGCGAGTATCCCACTGACCGCAGACCAGTACGCGGACGTTCTGTTTCGCGGCGGTGATCTTCAGCGCTTCTTCGCTGGCGGACGGCGCGATGATCACTTCGACGAACTGGCGAGAGATGATCGCCTGCGCGGTTTCTGCATCCAGCTCGCGGTTAAAGGCGATGATGCCGCCGAACGCGGAGGTTGGGTCGGTTTTGTATGCGCGATCGTAGGCGTCGAGAATCGAGTCGCTGACGGCAACGCCGCATGGGTTAGCGTGCTTGACGATCACGCAGGCTGGCTCATTGAACTCTTTCACGCACTCCAGCGCCGCATCGGTATCGGCAATGTTGTTATAGGAGAGCGCTTTACCCTGCAGCTGGGTAGCGGTTGCCACGGAAGCTTCTTTGACATTCTCTTCTATATAGAAGGCAGCCTGCTGGTGGCTGTTTTCGCCGTAGCGCATATCCTGCTTCTTAATGAAGTTCAGATTCAGGGTGCGCGGGAAGCGGCCAGCGGCTTCTTTGCTTTCGCCGTGATAGGCCGGAACCATGCTGCCGAAGTAGTTAGCGATCATGCTGTCGTAAGCTGCGGTGTGTTCGAAGGCTTTAATGGCGAGATCGAAGCGGGTGTTCAGCGTCAGGGAGCCTTCGTTGGCGTCCATCTCATTAATGATGGCGTCATAGTCGCTGCTCTTCACTACGATAGCGACGTCTTTATGGTTCTTCGCTGCGGAGCGCACCATAGTCGGGCCGCCGATATCAATGTTTTCCACCGCGTCTTCCAGCGAGCATCCTTCACGAGCGACGGTCTGGGCAAATGGGTAAAGGTTAACGACCACCATATCGATAGGCGCAATACCGTGCTGCTGCATGATACCGTCATCCTGACCGCGACGACCGAGGATGCCGCCGTGTACTTTCGGATGCAGGGTCTTCACGCGTCCATCCATCATTTCCGGGAAACCGGTGTAGTCAGAGACTTCGGTAACCGGCAGGCCTTTATCTGCCAGCAGGCGGGCGGTGCCGCCGGTGGACAGCAGCTCGACACCACGAGCGGAAAGCGCCTGCGCGAATTCGACGATACCGGCCTTGTCAGAAACACTGAGCAGAGCGCGGCGGACTGGACGACGTTGTTGCATGGTATTAAATCCCCAGGATTTGAACATTACAGAGAGCGTTAGGTGAGTTTTTGCCTAAAAACTCACCTAACGCACCCAACCGGGCATCCGTGTCATAGCGCGGCATTGTAACGAAAACGTTTGCGCAACGCTCGCGAATTTTTATCTTTCTCTTTCAGCCACCGTTTCTTCTTTATATAGAAGCTGACCCACCGGGCTTTTGTCGCCCTTTCATCGCGCTTCTGTGGATAATTCTGTGTGTAAAAGGGTATAAAGCGGGGTTTTGCTGGGGAATGCAGCAGTCAGTCATTTTTCTGCCATTTTTCTATTGCAGGCGCTCGAGAACTCCCTATAATGCGCCTCCATCGACACGGCGGATGTGAATCACTTCACACAAACAGCCAGTTCGGTTGAAGAGAAAAATCCTGAAATTCAGGGTTGACTCTGAAAGAGGAAA
>NZ_KV789793.1:0-2278 GCF_001807705.1 Klebsiella sp. HMSC25G12
TGTAATGGCTCAATAGTAATGTCCGCCTGTGGCTCAATTCAGATGTCCGCGCTATGGTAAGCTTCACTGGTCCGTTTAAACTACCGGGAGGCATATCATGAGCGCAGAAAGCTCAGGAGTGTTTACTTTGAAAGAGATCAACCGGATCAAGATTATACAGGACGTCATTGAACGTCGCATCACAACGCGCCGTGCGGCCGAGCACCTCGGTATCAGCGACAGGCAATGCCGCAGACTTCTTGCCCGTTACCGTGAAGGCGGACCGCTTGGTATGGCCAGCAGACGATGTGGCATGCGTGGTAACCGCCAGTTGCCACCCGGGCTCGCAGATCAGGCTCTGGAACTGATCAAGACGCGTTATGCTGATTTCGGTCCGACTCTGGCGCGTGAAAAGCTCGAAGAACTCCACGGACTGTTTCTTGGCAAAGAAACTGTCCGGCGCATCATGGTGCGGGCTGGCTTATGGGTTCCCCGTAAACAACGTGCCGCAAGGATCCCTCAACCACGGTACCGGCGTCCGTGTACTGGTGAGCTGATACAAATAGATGGCTGTGATCACGACTGGTTTGAAGGCCGTGGCCCGGCCTGCACCGCGCTGGTCTATGTTGATGATGCAACCAGCAAACTGATGGAACTGTTGTTTGTTAAATCGGAGTCCACGTTTTCTTACTTCGAAGCCACGCGGCGCTATATCGATAAGCATGGTAAACCGCTGGCACTGTACAGCGATAAAGCCGGTGTTTTTCGTGTTAACAATAAACACGCCACAGGCGGAGACGGGCATACTCAGTTTGGGCGAGCCATGCATGAACTGAACATCCAGACTATCTGTGCAGAAACCAGTCCCGCCAAAGGGCGTGTAGAACGAGCTCACCTCACTTTACAGGATCGTCTGGTCAAAGAGCTGCGGTTACAGGGCATTTGTTCAATGGAGGCTGCAAATGACTTCGCTGAGGCCTATATGGCTGACTATAACCGCCGTTTTGGCAAAGTACCGCGACATGATTTTGACGTACACCGTGCTGTAGAACATGATGAGGACCTGGGGCTTATTTTCACTGTTCGTGAAAAACGTAAAGTCTCAAAATCGTTGACGATACAATATGATAAAATGTTGTACCTGATTGAAGACAGCGAACTGAGTCGCCGTGCAATAGGTAAATATATCGATGTGTATCACTATCCTGATGGCAGAAAAGAGCTGCGCCTGAACGGTACGCTACTTCCCTACTCTACCTACGACCGACTGTCAGAAATCGACCAGGGCGCGATTGTCGATAACAAGCGTCTTGGCCGAACCCTGGAGTTTATCAGTCTGGTGCAGAGCAAGCGGGATAACACGCGCTCTCAGTCAATTCCCGCTGGAGATGGCCCTTCCCGACGACGGCCAAAGCAGGAAGGGAAGAAATCCCAGCGCTCACTGGATAATGATGACATGCTCGAAGCACTCAAACAGCTTCAGTCACGTTCAGAGGACATTTTTGGTAAAAGAGCCCGCTGATGGTACTCACTGGCCGGACAGTGGTTGCTCACCAGTTGATATTGTCCGGCCAGACCCATGATGTATTATTCATTTCGTTCAGCATCTTTATGTCCTGCTTTTCACGGGCATACTTACCCCATAATGAATGAAAAGAACGAACAATACTGATTAACTGCTTTTTTCTTTGCTCCGGAGATAGGCTGATAAAATAGCAGCACCTGCTGTCAATATTATCCTCAATGAAATTAAAATCAGAGTCTGATGCATATTTTACTGTTAGCATAATATCATTCGACGTTGTTCTCTCAGACTCTGTTAATGCTGATTCTATCAGGTATTCAAAGGCATACATGACAGACAGCTGGTTTTTGTCTGTCTGAATATAACCCATTGAGTTTCTGAGTATTGAGGACTGTACCAGGACCAGAGGCCATAAAAGCTCAACACCATAAAGCTTATATGTATCATGTTGATCATACTGATGTTGCTCAACACGACGATTACCTTCCCGTGCTTTACGAATATCATAGGCAAGGGATAACATAAATCCGTCTTTAACTTTAATCAGTGGGCTTTCATCCACGATGTAATGAATGAGTTCATGTAATTCATTCAGGGCTTCTGAATCTCCCCACAGTATAAAACCTGCATTGTTCGGCGTTAACTCGTATCGAAGCATGGGCTCAATCATCCTGTTGTTTCAGTCGGAGGAAAGTCTATCAGTAAAGAGAATGAGAGATCAAAGTGGTCATTTTAATTGAGCTGGATAACGGACATTTCAATTGAGCCTTGACA
>NZ_KV789794.1:0-2813 GCF_001807705.1 Klebsiella sp. HMSC25G12
TTACCCGAAATCTGATTTATTCAACAAAGCCGCCGAACGTCTCAAGTACCTACACATTTCACCGGTCAATCTTATCTTTTTATTAAAACCGGCGTCAGGAATGAGCGGGACAGGGCGTGAAGCGGTATGCATTGACACTGAATTAAGCGGTAATGAATATCTCATGATGAGGCAGGCGTTTAAAAAAATGGGGATCAATCTGAAGAGGGACAAGTTGTCATTTACCAAAAGAGAAACACATGTTATCAATATGATTTTAAATGGTTATTCGATAGATGAAATTTCCCGTAGCCTGCTGATCTCCAAAAAAACGGTTCAGTCTTTTGTCGGTATTGTTTTGCATAAACTGAATACCACCAAAATAAGTGGAATATACCGCAAAAAAAATCTCATCATCGACAGTTTTGCCAGGAGGAGCCTGCATCGTTAGGATGCCCTATAAACTAATGATCTGCTTATGGAAAGTCACTATTTCATATATTAAGTTTCAACTAAATTTGTTATAAATTATTTTATGTTGTTATGTTGAACGGGGTTTGATTATTGGTATGCTTCAGAAAAAATAAACATACATCATGGGTGCTAACATGATGAAAATATATGAAACTATAGTCATCAAATGATTTAAGCATACAATAAATAATATAGGATTATATCCTCTATCTGTGAATGGTGGGCGGCAGAGGAAAAACGGGATATATATTTATGCATTTCATCTTTTTATTATAAAAAACTGTTATGTAAATTCTGTAGCGGGAGGGGGTATGTTTAGTGAAGACGCACACTATGAATTTCTAAAAAGATATTACAGAGCGGAGTTTTTTGAAGGAAGAAATGGTTCCATTTGGGGAATAAATTATTCTTACAATTTGGCAAGGGTGGGTATGAATATGCTTGAAAGATATGGCTATGGGATAATATTAAAGCATGAATCTATCACTGGTGAAACCATTTACTATGATCGTAGTCTGACGATACTATTTGGTGACAGAATTACACAGGCCCTGGGAGGTCAGTATTGCAACAGAGAAATGAGAGAATAATGATTTAATATATTTTTTAATCGCTCGTTAAACATTGGAACTTTTCTCAGAACGTGACTGCAATGTCTTCAACGCATCTAACATGTCGTCGCCGTTCAGTGAGCGCTGCGATTATTTCTCTGTTGGTTTTCTGCGCCGCCGCAAAGAGCCATCACCGGCAGGGATCGCCTGTGAACGGTTGTTATCGCGTTTATCCTGAACATCAATCTAAATTGAAATGTCCGCATGTAGGTTATGTTTCAGCCTTTGCCGAAGATGTCTTTACTCCGGGTCTGAAGTTGCTGCAGGGCTTCCAGCATGTCGTTATGGTCCAGACTTCGTTGTGATTTCTTGCCGGGTTGTTTCTTTCTGCGTGAGGTCTGGCCGTCCAGTGATGGCAGGGCCTGTGAGCGGGTGTTGTCCCGTTTGTCCTGAACCAGCTTTATCATTTCCAGGGCACGTCCCAGACGCTTGTTGTCGATGATGGCGCCCTGGTCCAGTTCTCCCAGTCGGTCGTAAGTGGTAAAGGGCAGGGAAGTGCCGCTGGCCCGGAGCTCAATGTCACCATCCGGGTATTGCCATACCTCGATGTACTTCCCCTGAAAACGCCGGTTTTCTTCATTATCTTCAAGCAGATAAAGCTTTTTATCATACTGTAATGTCAGGTTTTTCGAGACCTTACGCTGCTCGCGCCAGGTGAATGTCGCCTGCAGGTTTTCGCCATTATCCAGCTGGCGATGTACGTCAAAATCGTGACGTGGCGGCTTTGCAAACCGACGGTTGTAATCTTCCATGAACTCATCAGCAAAGGCGTTTGCAGCCTCAGGTGTGCTGATACCGCGGAGCCGCAGTTCCTTGACCAGGCGGTCCTGTAATGTCAGATGAGCCCGTTCAACACGCCCCTTGGCTGAACTGGTGTTGGCACAGATACCAGTGATATTCAGCTCGTTCATGGCACGACCAAACTGAGTCTGGCCATCTCCGCCGGTGGCCTGCTTGTTGTTGATCCTGAAGACGCTGGCTTTGTCGCTGTAGAATGCCAGAGGCTTACCGTAGCGCTCCAGATATCCCCGGGTGGCTTCAAAATAGGTGAACGTGGACTCCGAACTGACGAACAGAAGCTGCATCAACCGACTTGTTGCATCATCAACGTAAACGAGCAGCGTGCAGGCCGGACCACGGTCCTCGAACCAGCGATGTTCACTGCCATCAATCTGGATGAGTTCGCCGGTGCAGGCCCGACGTGGGCGTGGCTGATGCACACGAGGTGGCCGTAACTTACGAGGGATCCATAAACCATCCCGGGTCATAAGCTTACGTACAGTCTCTTTAGCAAGATAAAGGTCATGAATCTCAGCAAGCTTCTCGCAGGCCAATGTCGGGCCAAAGTCGGCGTAACGTTCGCGAATGATGCGCAGCGCACGCTCAGCGAGGCCAGGCATCAACTGTCGGTTACTAGGCTGACCACGTCGGCGGTTAACCCGCGATAGCGGTCCGTGTTCACGATAGCGCTCGAGTAGCCGGCGGCAGTGCCTGTCAGAGATCTCAAGTCGGGTTGCTGCAAGACGCGTGGTAAGACGCCGGTCGATAACGTCCTGCAGGATCCTGAGTCGGTTTACATCGTTCATCGAGAAAAACTCCGTTCCGTATGCCGTCATGAGTCTCATCCTTTGAAAGCAGCGATCGCGGTGGCGAGACTGTAGCGCGGACATGTCTATTTGGTCAGAGACGGACATCTCAATTTAGCTGTTACACTGTATGTCTAGCCAATGTTGAAATGTCGTGCTGAAA
>NZ_KV789795.1:0-2970 GCF_001807705.1 Klebsiella sp. HMSC25G12
CGTGAGGACAGAATTTGTCTACAGGCATGGGGTCAGTCCACTTGTTGCCCTTGGGTTAGTGGCTAGCCTATCAGCTATTAATCTGGTGTTGGGGCTCCCCTGAGGGCTCGACTTCACTTCGATCTGGCACGTCAATTTGTAGAGATCGAGAAGGCGATGATGAAAACCGAACCCGCGGAGGAAAACATTGCTGAGATCACAGATAAGCGCCTGACCATCGGAATGGATGAACCTCCAGTTCTCCGTGTACTGGATGCGTTGTGTTATAACGAGAAGCGTCGAGCTATGAACTATCCCAATTCAGAAATGGTTAACATCGGCTGGTTCCAGCGTAAGATGGCTCCTTTTATTAACGTTCACAGCGATCACTTCAACAACAGAATTAACCTTCAGGAAGCCCGATATCTGTCGGGCTTTTTTCTACCCGGGAGCAAATTACTCTGCACCCCATTCTGACACACACTATCTCCTGATCTATTCAGCCCACGGGCACATTCATCTTCAGGAGTCACCTCATGTTGTTACTTCACGAGGCCCGTCACCAGCGGCTGCGCAACAGGATTATTCTTGCCGTTGCGCTGCTGGCCGCTATCGCCTCCATTTCGCCCGAACAGCTCGGCATCACGCTATACAAGCTGTCTCTGGTTTCCATAGCTGCCATTCTCGGCTACCACCCTGATCGAGCACTGTTTCCTTACGCCAGCCCGGGGAGCTATCTGATAGAAGATTGGAAAGAGAACCTCGGCAAGCCGGTGCCAGTGAGCCGCAATGAGCCTGAATACCCCGTTGCAACGGGCTATGAGCTGATTTGCCGCCGTTCTGCTGCGATGTGCACCGATTGTCGCGGCGATCTGCTTCGGCGTGACGATGGGGCTCTAACGATGATCCGACTCGCGCAGTCTCTCATCCTGCTTAGCCTGCTGAGTGGTTGTCACCCGTTCTTCGCTGCCAGCATTCAGGTTGAGGCCCGGCAATACCAGCGCGAGCTGACCCGCAATGCACGCGCTGTCTGGGGGCTTAATGCCCCAGTACCATCCCTTCAACCCAGCAGGCGGTCTGTAATTTTTTGCGAAGGCCATTACCACCGCCAGGTACGGCGGATGCTGCAGATCTATCAGCGTAATATGGAGATCTACGCCTGCTGGCTGCAGGAGTTTTTCCCCTGCGGCATCTGTGTTAGCCGCCCGAAAGGCTGCTTTATGTTATGGTTCGAGCTACCGGAGCAGGTGGATATGGTTTGCGTCGCGAAGCAGTTGTGCCGGCTGAAGATCTTGGTCGCGTCAGGATCGCTGTTTTCGGCATCCGGGGAGTATCGAGCAACTGCGCCCTGCCGCCAATCGAGAAGCATAAAGAGTTGATGGTGGAGCTGGGGGAAGGGGTGATGGTCGCGATGGAGTGATTTTTCGCTGAAGCTGTATTCACCGGAGTAATGGGTTTATTACCCTACCCCAGCTCGTTGCTAAATAGCTGCGCGGAATAGTAGATCACTGAAAGGGAACTCAGCCCGGATTGTGCGATCTGATCAATCGCCAAACCAACCAAAACCACCAACCGGACTGAGCGATGCCGATCATAGCACCAATACCCCGTGGCGAACGACGCCTGATGCAGAAAGCTATTCATAAAACGCGCGATAAAAATCATGCCCGCAGACTCACGGCCATGCTGATGCTTCATCGGGGTGAACGGGTCAGCGATGTTGCCAGAACTCTCTGTTGTGCCCGTTCATCCGTTGGTCGCTGGATTAACTGGTTTACGCACTCAGGTATTGAAGGCCTGAAATCCTTACCCGCAGGGCGCTCCCGACGCTGGCCTTTTGAACATATCTGCACCCTGTTACGTGAGCTGATAAAGCATTCTCCCGGCTATTTTGGTTATCAACGTTCACGCTGGATCACCGAATTACTGGCAATAAAAATCAATGAGATAACCGGTTGCCAGTTACATGCAGGAACCGTTCGCCGCTGGTTGCCATCTGCGGGGCTTGTATGGCGCAGGGCCGCGCCAACTCTGCGTATCCGTGACCCACATAAAGATGAAAAGATGGCGGTAATCCACAAAGCGCTGGATGAATGCAGCGCAGAGCATCCGGTATTTTATGAAGATGAAGTGGATATCCACCTTAATCCTAAAATCGGTGCGGACTGGCAGTTGCGCGGACAGCAGAAACGGGTAGTGACGCCGGGGCAGAACGAAAAATACTATCTGGCCGGCGCACTGCACAGTGGCACGAGTAAAGTCAGCTACGTGGGCGGCAACAGCAAAAGTTCAGCGCTGTTTATCGCTCTGCTGAAGCACCTGAAAGCCACTTACCGGTGGGCGAAAACAATCACGCTGATCGTTGATAACTACATTATCCAAAAAAGCCGCGAAACACAGCGCTGGTTGAAAGCAAATCCCAAGTTCAGGGTAATTTACCAGCCGGTTTACTCGCCGTGGGTGAATCATGTGGAACGGCTATGGCAGGCACTTCATGACACGATAACCCGTAATCATCAGTGCCGCTCAATGTGGCAGTTACTGAAAAAGGTCCGCCATTTTATGGAAACCGCCAGCCCATTCCCCGGAGGAAAACATAGTCAGGCAAAAGTGTAGCGGTATTAGGCGCAGCTATTTAGCGCCAGCTGGCCTGTTTGAGCTAAAAGGTCTGGATTTGGCTGGATATCCTCCGACGTATCATTAACGAATATCCCGATTGTCGTATCGTTACATAACCCTATGAGGTCAGCATTTAGGCCACAAACAATCCCACCACCAGCGAGATTTTTGAGGTTAACGATCCCTTACTCCTTACCTTGCAGAAGATGAGGAAGAGCAAGGTATTTTTTTCCTGTATTTTAACCTTTATGTATTTTTTTATATGTTGTAGTGTGAGCTCACTACAAACCCCTTTTACTTCTGTGCTGTGGCTAAAATGCCATTTTTGGTTTTTACCTTGTTGGCTTTGTTGAATAAATCGAACTTTTGCTG
>NZ_KV789796.1:0-1196 GCF_001807705.1 Klebsiella sp. HMSC25G12
GGAAGGTGCGAACAAGTTCCTGATATGAGATCATCATATTCATCCGGAGCGCATCCCAGAGGGACATCATGAGCCATCAACTCACCTTCGCCGATAGTGAATTCAGCACTAAGCGCCGTCAGACCAGAAAAGAGATTTTCTTGTCCCGCATGGAGCAGATTCTGCCATGGCAGAATATGACCGCTGTCATCGAGCCGTTTTATCCCAAGGCGGGCAATGGCCGACGGCCCTATCCGCTGGAGACCATGCTGCGTATTCACTGCATGCAGCATTGGTACAACCTGAGCGACGGTGCCATGGAAGATGCCCTGTACGAAATCGCCTCCATACGCCTGTTTGCCCGATTATCCCTGGATAGCGCCCTGCCGGATCGCACCACCATCATGAATTTCCGCCACCTGCTCGAGCAGCATCAACTGGCCCGTCAATTGTTCAAGACCATCAATCGCTGGCTGGCCGAAGCAGGCGTCATGATGACCCAAGGCACTTTGGTGGATGCCACCATCATTGAGGCACCCAGCTCTACCAAGAACAAAGAGCAGCAACGCGATCCGGAGATGCATCAGACCAAGAAAGGCAATCAGTGGCACTTTGGCATGAAGGCCCACATTGGTGTCGATGCCAAGAGTGGCCTGACCCACAGCCTAGTCACCACCGCGGCCAACGAGCATGACCTCAATCAGCTGGGTAATCTGCTTCATGGAGAGGAGCAATTTGTCTCAGCCGATGCCGGCTACCAAGGAGCGCCACAGCGCGAGGAGCTGGCCGAGGTGGATGTGGACTGGCTGATCGCCGAGCGTCCCGGCAAGGTAAAAACCTTGAAGCAGCATCCGCGCAAGAACAAAACGGCCATCAACATCGAATATATGAAAGCCAGCATCCGTGCCAAGGTGGAGCACCCGTTTCGCATCATCAAGCGGCAGTTCGGCTTCGTGAAAGCCAGATACAGGGGGCTGCTGAAAAACGATAACCAACTGGCGATGTTATTCACCCTGGCCAACCTGTTTCGGGTGGACCAAATGATACGTCAGTGGGAGAGATCTCAGTAAAAACCGGAAATAACGCCAGAAATGGTGGAAAAAATAGCCTAAATAGGCTGATTCGATGTGTTTGCGGGAAAAAAATCGGCCCAGATCCGCGAAATTTTAATCAGCGAGTCAGCTTGGGAAGAAATGACCTGCTTATTCGCACCTTCC
>NZ_KV789797.1:0-547 GCF_001807705.1 Klebsiella sp. HMSC25G12
TGCCGTTCGGGATGATGAATAATGCTGATATAATCCTTCAGTGCATCCTGCCGTGAAACCAGACGCCTGCAGATCTGGTCATATTGCGGCCCCATTTCAGCCACGTGCCAGGACAACCTGTTCATAATCATCAGCGTGGCAATAATGCCTGCTGCATCAGCGCTGACCTCACCTTCAAAATAATTTCCCGGGATGCACATCCTGTAACGCTGCTCACCTTCAGGTGCGATATATCCGGTCTGCGTGGTAATGAACTGGATGCTGTTGGGTGCAATATTCCCGCCGACACCCTGTGGAATAACCCAGTAAGACCAGGAACCGCCGTCGTATTCAGAATGCTGGCGTAACCAGTTCGCGGCCATAGTATCGGCTAACGGCGTAAAAAAGAGCTCCGGGATAAAATCCAGGCGAGCTTTACCATTGGTTACGGCACTGCGCAGATATTTATCTGTTTTAAACTGTTCGTCTGATTCACGAGTGGCGGTGTTGACTTTCATTGTGCGCATACTGATTTTCTCCTTCGCGGTTTATTAAATCGTTCGACTTC
>NZ_KV789798.1:0-561 GCF_001807705.1 Klebsiella sp. HMSC25G12
TTGGTGCCTTCGGGAACTGTGAGACAGGTGCTGCATGGCTGTCGTCAGCTCGTGTTGTGAAATGTTGGGTTAAGTCCCGCAACGAGCGCAACCCTTATCCTTTGTTGCCAGCGGTCCGGCCGGGAACTCAAAGGAGACTGCCAGTGATAAACTGGAGGAAGGTGGGGATGACGTCAAGTCATCATGGCCCTTACGACCAGGGCTACACACGTGCTACAATGGCATATACAAAGAGAAGCGACCTCGCGAGAGCAAGCGGACCTCATAAAGTATGTCGTAGTCCGGATTGGAGTCTGCAACTCGACTCCATGAAGTCGGAATCGCTAGTAATCGTAGATCAGAATGCTACGGTGAATACGTTCCCGGGCCTTGTACACACCGCCCGTCACACCATGGGAGTGGGTTGCAAAAGAAGTAGGTAGCTTAACCTTCGGGAGGGCGCTTACCACTTTGTGATTCATGACTGGGGTGAAGTCGTAACAAGGTAACCGTAGGGGAACCTGCGGTTGGATCACCTCCTTACCTTAAAGAACCTGCCTTTGTAGTGCTCACACAGATTGT
>NZ_KV789799.1:0-1221 GCF_001807705.1 Klebsiella sp. HMSC25G12
CACAGGCGGACATTACTATTGAGCCATTACAACCTTAGTGCGCTTAACAAAGATTATGTTAAATATTAAAATAAATAACATAAAAATCAATATGTTAAGAAGGTAACCAGCTACTTTCCCATTCCAGCAACCAGTCATGGAAGCTTTAGAAACAGAGTCCTCTCATGAGTTTGTGATGCCTTAAATCCATGGTGAGCATAGAAACCTTTGGCTTCTTCAGTAAGCGCATGAACCATTATCGCACGAACCCCAATGTTCTCAGCTACGCGATAACACCGTAGAACTGCATCGTGGAGTAAATCGGCGCCAACCCCTTTTCCGTGCAATGAGACATCTACCGCCAGGCGAGCGAGTATAATCACCGGTATAGGATCTGGCATGTTACGCCGAAGACTACCTGTCGCTTCCGTATGGTTAACGCTACCGGTGGCCAAAGAGTAAAAACCAGCTACTTGCTTCGTACCCGTCTTGCAAACAACGAACGTTCGGGCAGCGCCAAGAGCTTGATTTTTTAAACCTCTCTGTTTTAGCCATTCATCGAGGACTGTCTCTCCACTGACGAACTCAGCCAGCTGATGAGAGCTGGATAACGGCTCGGGCGTGGTTATACGTCCCACTGAGGTTTCCTTGCCAGTAGTTTATTAATGGCGGGCTCATCCTCGACTGGTGCATCGAGCATATCGATGAACTCTGCATACTGTTCGTCGTTAAAATTGAAAACACGGCGATCAAGGATCACATTCTCCGCAGCCTTGCAGGCCATCTCCAGGATAAAGTCGGTTCGCGATTTATGAAGGATCTCTGCAGCAGCATCGATGAGTGCTCTCTGAGACTCTTTAGCTCTTAGGTTGAGTTGAACATCTGATTTCATACACACCTCTCTTGTATAGCAATTGATATACAAGAATAACACAACACGAACGTATAGCAAATGCTATACACTTCAAAGTACCGATAATGCGTTTTATGTTAAATATCAGTTACTTGAATAGATTTCGTAACATAAGTTGATGTGTTTGTCGTGTCATGACAGCACAATCAGGGATGTCATCCCCTAACGAGGCAAGGACTAAGTTAATGAACAGAACAGATTAAGAAGTACAGACTCGCTGGCTTGAGAGCCGGCAGCCTGAAGATCGTACCTGTAATGAAGCGGAACAATTTTCGGATGAATGCTGGAAGAACGGTCTGCGGCTGGATAAAAGCCCGTCTGTGCACTAT
>NZ_KV789800.1:0-11466 GCF_001807705.1 Klebsiella sp. HMSC25G12
TCATATCAGGAACTTGTTCGCACCTTCCTTAACGTCAATGAATAAAGCAGGCTCGGCGGTGCATCTTTTACATCAGCAATATCGTTAATGTACCTCATCCCGGCTTTCTCGAGAACTTTCTGCGAAGCCAGATGGTTAGCCCGGACAACCGCTGACATCTCCGCAAGTTTAAGCACCTCGAAGCCATATCTCATCGCGCCAATCGCAAACTCGGTGGCCAGGCCTTTTCCCCATGCCTCAGTAGAAAACCGATATCCAAGATTGTTAATGGTGACATCGTTATAACTGCGTAGACTGACGCCACCAAAGCCAATGATGTGTTCAGGGGTATTGCGCATTGATATTGCCCAGTTTCCGAATCCGTGCGTTTGCCAGTGCGCGAGCCAGCGCCGCAGGACGACTTCCGCATAGTCTATATTCGGGTACGGTCCTGCGGGGTTGAAGGTATTGGTCGCGGGATCGCCATAAATTCGGTACAGATCGTCGACATCGGAAGCCATGACCGGGCGAAGATGCAAACGATGGGTATCAATGTGCAAACTTACCTCCTGACGGGGAATATTACCGATGATGCTTCGAGGATTTCTGCCTGCCCATTGAAGCACAAATCTCCATACCGGGGAACCGGTTAGCCAGCGTTGAGAAGCATTTGAAAAATTATGCTGCCGATGATGAAAATAGGATATGTTAATTCTATGATGGATTAACGCTTTTGCTGGCTCCACGCCCAGCATTACTGAGTGAACACAGGACTGTAAATGATCGATGACATCCGCTACCTGATAGTATTTGCCAAAATTGTAGAACGAGGTTCTATCTCAGGTGGCGCCGCAGCGTTAGGCCTGACGACCGCAACAGCAAGCACACATTTATCCAGACTTGAGAAAAACCTCAATAGCGCCTTGCTGTACAGAAATACGCGAAAAATTTCTCTAACCCAGGATGGCATCAGTTTGCTGGAGACCGCCAGATCGATGCTGGAGCTGTATGAAAAGGGCGTCATTGAATTTAAACAACGCTCTATCTCTACCGTCGGCAAGCTGCGCATTTCCCTCCCTGCTGTTTTTTTAAACGGTCCATTCACCCGCCATCTGGCGAATTTTATCAAAGAAAACCCGGATATTTCCCTGAGTATTTCTTATAGTGATCTGCGCGAGGACATCATCGCCGATAGCATTGATGTCGCCTTCCGTATTGGCGAACTCCCGGACAGTTCACTCAAAGCAAGACACCTATTTGTTCTACCACGACAACTGGTAGCGTCTAAGGACTTGCTCATGCAGCACCACCCCATTAAGCATCCCGTTGAGTTGGGATCCCTGCCGTGGATTGGGTTAACAATGAGAGAGAACATCCGAGAGTTCAGGCATAAAAACGGCGAACTGGCGGTCATTAAGTATGCTCCTATGGTATGCGTTGATAACATTGAAGCTGCCTATGTCCTTGCCAAACAGAACATAGGGCTTGCCGTACCTCCCCGTTTCCTCTGCGAAAATGATGTTAAACTCGGGGAGATGCATGAAGTACTTCCTGACTGGTCATTAGAGCCGCTAAAAGTTTATGCCATTTGGCCCGCCAATATATCAACCAGCAGCGCCGCCTATAAACTAATTAATTACATTTATAACGCTATGGAACAACATAAGCTTTGAACAGCTAAAATCATTGTGGGTAGAGCATATAACATGCGATAACGCATAAAAACCCGCCCATCAATAAATTAAAGATACGCATTTGTGCCCTTCCCTGAAGAAACGTTGACATTTTATCTCCGAATATTGCCCAAATTGATAATGAGATATAACAGATAAAAAAGTAAATAATAATGAATAGTATTAGGGGCAGACTGGTTGATGGCTCAGAAAACAAGGTAGTTCCAGAGGTACAGGCAGCCCAGGCTTTTGGGTTGAACCATTGCATTAACACTCCCTGAACAAATCCGGGTGCATTTCCCTTTTTTAATGACCAATCAGGTTGCGATGTGGCAATTTTATAGCCCTGATACAGTATAAAAATCGAGCCGAGAACATTTAGGTATTTAAAAAATGATGGGTGCGAGGCAATGACTGTGTATAACCCAAAACTAACAAAGATAAGCAACAGGGTGAAACCCAGAGTCGCACCGGATACGAAGGCGAATGTTTTTCTAAAGCCATGCATAACACCTGAAGAGATAATGACCATATTGACTGGCCCGGGCGAAAACGACAGAGCCAGAGAATACAGAAACATAGTAGCCATCAAAACCATTTTTTCGTCCACGTTGCCAATGAAAGATATCGTTGTAGCGAGATTTATATAACAAGTTATTTCGCTATATTTAAAGACTACCCCGATATGGACGTTAGATTAAATAGCTCATTCTCTAAAGGTGTGTTTGATAATTTAGCAATTTTACAGCAGTACCTGCCCGGCTATGCGCCCAATCCCCATCGAAAAAAGCATGGCCAGCGTGCTCCAGAACGTAATTCTGCTGATAGCTCTGACAGGCGGTGCGTTACTCACCACGGAAGAGAAATAGCCAAGAGCAGCCAGTGAACAGAGAGTGGATAGGAAAATCGCGATAACAGTCAGTTTTGCTGGCGATAGCACTGCAACGATCAAGGGTAACCCCGCCCCGGCTGAAAAACTCACGGCCGAAAAAATGGCCGCCTGCAAAGGTCGCGCAGAATGAGTATCCGTTAATCCCAACTCTTCGCGGGCATGAGCCTCCAGGGCGTCTTTGGCCATGAGCTGTTCTGCAACCTGGCGGGCAAGCGCAGGCTCCACTCCGCGTTGGATATAAAGAGACGTCAGCTCCCGAACCTCTCCCTGATAATCTGCGTCCAGCTCACTTTTTTCCTCGGCAAGCGCGGCGGTTTCCGTATCCGCCTGGGATGATACCGAAACATATTCCCCTGTTGCCATCGACATGGCTCCCGCAACCAGCCCGGCGACACCGGCCAGCAACACGCCCGAAGGGCTGGTATTTGCAGACGCCACGCCGAGCACCAGGCTGGCGGTTGAGACAATCCCGTCATTCGCTCCCAGGACCGCCGCCCTTAACCAACCGACGCTTTCAATGCTGTGTCGTTCAAGATGCATGCCTTTTTCCTTTTAATACGCACCCTCATCGGGATTAGCGAGAGACCAGAACCTTATCCAACAACGGGATGTTTCTTTTGACTGCGAAAGGTGAGGAAGATATGCAGCAATCCCATCGCACCATGTGCCCAGAAATAGGTTTCAATGAACACCGTCAGAAATTTATGCAAATGCAGGACCGCTTCTGCCAGCGCCGTTGACGTCCCTGGCGCGGTGTCCAGTACAAACCAGAGCCCTCCACAGAGTGCGACCGCCAACAAAGCAAGTACGCCAAGCCCCTGGATCATCGCCGCTATGCCACCGGCATGTGCTTCAGGAAGACGAAATGTCATTAGCATTTTAATGTCTTCAACTACACCGCGAAAATCAAGGGACGACCAGGCAAAATAGTAACGAAACCCACGTTGTTTAAGCATCCATACCAGCATCACTACACCAAGAACCATCAGCGCGAATCCAGAGATAACATGGAACCATGTCACGACTCCGGTCAGAGTTACGTCGCGAAGCGCCTCACTTTCGGTGAGATTAGAGCTAATGATCTGCAGCAGAATCAGGGTGGCGACAATAATATGCAGCATGCGGAAAAAAGGGGTGTCTTTATGCGGAAGCGCATTGCGAAGTTGTTCGTTCATTATTTGGCCATTTTATAAGGGAATCGGCCACATCAGTATTGCGTCTGTTTGTTAACGCAACCTTAACGCCTTGATGTTGAAGTGCACTGAATGATGTATGAATAAAAGGCAAACCATACCGGCTATCTCAGCAGCTAATCACCATGGATATCATCGCCAGCGCGGATACCTTTGAGAAACAGCTTAACCAGTCTTTGAGTCTGCAATAAATCTCCCTTCGCGGCAGGTGCACATAACAGGGCTATCCCTCTCAGGGTATCAGTCGCCAGCGTGTTATCGCGGATATTCCCTGTCACATGCGGTAGTAATTTCTCCAGCGACGAAACGAGGCGGGTTTCAAAATACGCGGGGAGATCGGCATAAGCCGATTCACCAGAATGGAGTACGCTGGCAAGACCTCGTTTGGTAACGATGAGCTGGACATAAAGCGCGATCCACCGCTCCAGTGCTTCGCAGGAAGAAAATTCCTGACACAGACGTTCTGCCGCCATCGCACATTCATCCACTTCGTTGCGAAATACTGCCGCAATAAGGTCAGCACGATGAGGAAAGTGGCGGTACAGCGTCCCCACCCCAATCCCTGCCTCTCTGGCAATATCCTTCATCGGAACCATGACGCCCTTTTCTCTGAACAGAGTGGATGCTGTTTTCAGCAACTGCTCATGATTACGTCTGGCATCCGCCCGGGCACCTCTTTTTCCGCCATCGTCAGAAATCACTTTTTTCACCCTTCATCTCTTAGCCAATAGAAAAATGGGCTCTCAAATTAAAACGGAACCTCATTCCGTTTGCACGCTATACTTATATGCGCGATAGACACCCTTCGGACCCGTTGGAAAATTTTTTCGCATCCAGAGTCCAGGACCATCATCTCATTGGGCGATGAGGAATGTAATTATGAAGATACTTTTAACCGGCGCGACAGGCTTCATTGGTTCTTATCTTCTACCAGAACTTCTGCGCAATGGACACGAGGTCATCGGCCTGACACGCACTGGTAAAGGGGCGAAGACGTTAGAGGCGGCCGGAGCCACAGCAATATTTGGCGAGTTAACTGACCTGAAAAGCCTGCGCGATGCCACGAACTCCGTCGATGGGGTTATCCACACCGCTTTCAATCATGATTTTTCAAAACTTAAAGAGAACAGTGAAATTGATCGCAGGGTTATCGAAACATTGGGTGAGGCGCTGGCCGGAAGCCAGCGGCCACTGGTGGTCTCTTCCGGAACAGGTCTTGTAGACCGTAGCAGAATCCATGGACTTGCTCGTGAAACTGATAAACCTGTCTCCTCCGCCTTATTTCCTCGTGCAGCGACAGAAGAAGCCGCTGACTCAATGCTGGCCAAAGGGGTAAACATTATCGTGGTTCGTTTGTCTCAAGTGCATGATACTGAGCACCAGGGCCGGCTGGCAGAACATATTCGTATTGCCCGGGAAAAAGGCTTTGTGGCTTATGTAGGACAAGGAGAAAATCGGCTTTCCGCTGTTCATGTCACGGATGCGGCAAGACTCTACCGACTGGCGCTGGAAAAGGGTGAAACCGGTGCACATTACCATGCAGTGGCGGAAGAAGGCGTCCCTATGCATGCCATCGCAGCACAGCTTGCTGAAAGTCTGAGTTTACCTGTACGCTCAATCAGCACTGAGGAAGTTGAAGCCTATTTTAGCTGGATAGCGGCACTGGCTCATGTTGATCTTGGTGCTTCAGGCAAAGCTACCCAGACTCATCTGGGTTGGTTACCGGACGGACCTGGTTTGCTTGAAGACTTACGTAATATGAATAAAGGCTAAACAGAGCATCTTCAACCAAAAGTCTAAGCCTTCAACACACGAATTAATAATCGACCTGTTGAAGGGTCTCTCCTGTGAACGCGCACAGCGTGTGCTTTAAAAACAGGCATATAGCTTTTCCTGAATAAAGGGAGAAACACAAGCAACAGAATTCCTGCGCCAAATGCAGCCAAGCCATGTAACCAGTCAATCATAGTCAGCGGAATGATGAACAGGCAGTAGTGCAAAACACAGAATACTGTCGTGCATGTCTTCGCCCATCCAGGGACTAAAACATTTGGATCCGCTTCGTAAAATTTACTCTTTCTGAGAATGTCCTCAGAGGCTATCCGCATGCCTACGAACCAGAACAAAGGCAGGTACGTCGCTGAAAATAGAAACAGCACAATAATATTCCAATCAGACACTCGCGCACTTCCTTATTCATTGCTTCCCTGGATAAAAATCATTAGCGCGAATATATCATTTGAACGATATAATCCACGCTAAGACGGCTTTTTTTATCTGGCATAATACACTACGATGAGAAACATACCGAGCAATCTTATGCAAAGTCAAGATTAAAAAGGGACGCACGTTCGGGACAAAGGCGAATTATTACGTATTATCAACGTCAGATGGTGCCTCTCTGCCACCGATGCGGCATTCGGTCAGCCGTAGCCGCGTACAATTCATTATTTATTCAAGGTTCAATGCGTAGAGTGATGCACTGAAATTTTTCAATAAAAAATCAACGTATAAACGGATTTTTGGTAACTGTTGACGGTTTGCAAAGGTCAATATATGCACTGGCTTAGCTAATGGTTGAAATTCAGACATCAGAGGCAGCAGTCGGCCATGTTGCAAATCTTCAGCCAACAGGATCTCGGGTTGCATAATAATTCCCAATCCATTCAATGCTGCCCTTCGCAATGCTTCCCCATTGTTACAGGTCATCGTGATGTTTACCGGAGCTCTGACAGGTTTGCCTTCCCTCTGAAGTGTCCATTCATTCGCTGCAATGGGATGGGCAAACCCAAGACATCGATGATGGCATAACTCTTCAGGTGTTATGGGTTCCCCTGCCCGTTTTATATAGGCCGGAGATGCACACATGACTGAGCGATATGGCGCTATCGGACGGGCAACAAGTGTATTAACATGCAGGAGCTCACCAATCTTAATCATGACATCTAAACCTTCATCTGCCATATCCATCGATTTATCGCTCAGCACCAGGTCTACTGCCATATCAGTCCATTCAATAAGAAACTGAGCAGTAACAGGCGAAAGCGCATGGACACCAAAGGAGACTGGGCAACCTACTCTCAGTTTTCCACGTGGCTTCTGGTGAAGAGCAAATGCCTGTGACTCGCTATCTTCAATATCAGCTAATATCCGGCGGCAACTCTGATAATAACCCTGACCAAAATCGGTCAGACTTTGCCGACGCGTTGTGCGATTAAGTAAGCGAACGCCGAGATGTTCCTCTAACGCTTTGATATGCAGCCCAACCATGGTTCCGCTGATTCGCATCTCTTCAGCAACAGCGCTAAAGCTGCCCCTGTCCACGACGCGGACAAACACCGCCATACTTTCCAGTTTATTCACTATTATCAAGCCTGGCTTGTTAAAGATAAAAACATAACGCTGTTTATCAAATTTCACCAGCGGGTTTTAATCTGTTTTCACTTAGTGCAGGAGGGTTAAAAATGATTACCAATACAGAGCTCCGTGAGCAAGGAATGAGATTGTTTAATGAGCTGTATGGAAATGGCGCAGGAGAAGAACTACGAAAGGACATGGCCGATTTGTGCCCTGATTTTACTGATATCTCGATCGAATGGGCTATGGGAGGCATCCTTGCACGCCCGGGGCTGGATGCTAAAACGCGGGAGATGGTTGTCATTGCTTCCTGCGTCACTCTGGGTCATACGGTTCCACAATTGAGGGCACACGCTCAGGCAGCGCTAAATGCAGGGGCAACCAGAGAAGAAATCATCGAGGTTGTCCTGCAATTACTGTTTTATGCAGGAGGCGCCGCGGTGCGCAATGCACTCGTCAATATACGCGATATTATAAATGCTGAGTTAAACGTCGAAGCGAAAATGTCCTGAAGACAATCGCTGTTTGCCATTCTAGCCATCCCATTTGACAAGCGTGCTGGCTCGGGTCATTGCCTGGCGCGTTTTTTGGATTGTCTGCATCACATTCCTAACCAGGCGTCACTGATTAAGGGAATGGGATGGCTAACTCGATTTCAGAGACGGTATCTCATCACTACATGCTGTCAGATACAAGGAAAGCGGGGAGGCAGAACCTGTCTTCGTCCAGTGCTAAAAATCCCACGCTATTAAAGGGATTTGTCTAAACGGTAGAATTTAAATCAACAACATACATGGCCATTTAATGATGCAAGTGATACTTGTTCGACACGCGGAAACAGAGTGGAATATAAAAGGAATAATTCAGGGACAGAGTGACAGTGCGTTAACCCCCCGCGGGGAGCGCCAAACATCAGCTTTACTTGCCGCGTTTGCAGCGAGTGATTACCGGGTAGACTGCGTTTACACGTCTCCGCTTGGTCGTGCCTGGCAAATGGGACAGCGCCTGGCTGACCATTTTCGTTGCCCATTGATAGCTGAGCCGGCCCTCAAAGAACAGGCCTTTGGCCAGTTCGAAGGTATGTTAACGTCACAACTCATGCAACAACGTCCCCACGATGCGCATGCGTTATTCACACATGATGCCGAGTATTGCCCGCCAGAGGGAGAGTCATTAGCACAAGCAACCCGACGAGTAACAGGTTTCATACACAACCTACAAGAAACCACAGAACATCAGCGCATCTGTATTGTCACGCACGGGCAAGTCAGCCAGGGCGTGCTGGCGGTGCTTAAAGAAGGGACTATTGATAATTTTTCGCGGTACGCTCACCCTAATGCAAGTTACTCGGTGTTCGATTTCCGGGATGGGAAATGCCTGGCAATCAGATGGGGAATTGCCACACACCTGCTTCAACTCGAACGCCAGAACGCTTAATTTCATATGCCCCTCTGCGGCAAACAAGTGATACCCTGGAAGGTATGAACCCGCTTCAGGAATGCTTATGAAACCAACCCTTAACCAGTTGATTAACTTTTGCACTGTTGCTGAAACCGGAAACATTGGCAAAGCCGCCAGTCAACTTAATATTTCGCAGCCTCCCTTAAGCCGGCAAATAGCCCAGCTGGAAACTATCCTCGGTGCAAAGCTATTTAACCGGGCCGCAAAAGGGGTCAGTTTAACCCTTGCCGGGGAGCAATTTCTGCTGGACTGCCGCGCGATGCTGGCAATGCTGGAGCAGGCCTGTAATAACGTACGGGCAATAGAATCAGGGCAGAAAGGGGTTCTGAAATTAGGCGCAACAATGTATGCCAGCTATAGCGTTGTGCCGCATGTTGCGATGCAGCACAGGAATACCTGTTCCGACGTGGAATTGCATTTTCAGGAGAGGGTCCCCTCTGATTTACACGCCGCATTACAAGATGGCAGATTGGACGCGGCAATCAGCTTCTCCGAGACGGCCACGCCGGGGATTCATTCACTGGTGCTCTTGCGTGAGCCGCTCATTGCCGCCCTTCCTGCCAACCACCCCCAGGTTCAACACGAGCATTTCAGGCTTGAATCACTCTGTGATGACCCGTTCATCACGGTTCCGCGCGAGAGCGCGCCGATGCTCTATGATTCCATCCTTCATCAGTGCCTCAAAGCTGGATTTAGTCCGCAGATAGGTCTGGAAGCCTCCGTGCAGCAGACTGTGATGAATTTTGTGGCCCATGGTGTTGGTGTCGCGCTTATTCCCGCCAGTATGGAGAATGCTCAATTACGCGGTGTGGTTTACCGGAAGCTGGAAAATCCGAATATGGTGGAGAATATGCTGATGTGGTCGGCAAAGAACACTAATCCGGCTTTACCGGGTTTTGTGAACCTGTGCCGCAGTATCAGGGATAAACTGGATGCGGCACAGTCCGGACGGATTAACGATTAACTTTTACTGATGATGATTTCGATCACGTTAGGCTTGCCACTCGCCAGTGCGGCCTCAACGGCCGGGCCGATATCGCCGGCACGGATAACTTTTCGGGTCTCCAGCCCCATCGATGCACCCAGTGCCTGATAATCCACTGCCGGATTAACCAAATCCATTGCGATGAAGCGATCTGTTTGGGCCGACGTATAATCCGCCTGTGAACGCATGAAGTTTTTCAATACGTTATATTCCGTGTTATTCATGACAATAAAGGTGACTGGCAGTTTTTCGTGTGCGGCCGTCCAGAGAGCCTGAGGGGAGTACATCGCCGCGCCGTCTCCCACAAAACACACCACAGGCGCTTTTCCCAAACCGAGTGAATAGCCCACCGCCGCGGGCATCCCCCATCCCAGGCCACCGCCGCGTAAAAAGGCATATTGATCCGCGCGGTGACTGTTGAGAGACTTGCGAAGCGAGCCGCTGGTGGCAATCGCCTCGTCAACAATGGCCACATCTGGTCCGATCGCCCTTGCTGCCTCAAACGCCGCCACCAGCGGCGTAATTACCGTAGCAGATTGTTGTTCCTGAACCTGCCCGAGCAGACTTTCTTTGCTCAATTTAAACTCATTAATCGCCTTTTCAAAACGGCGTTGATAATCACGGCGATGGTTTGCCGTGGCTTTCTCCAGTTCAGGAAGTAGCACCTTTAACGATGATTTAATATCGCCAACCACTGAGAGTTCACTACTGTAGGTGCGTCCCAGGTCGCCCGCATCGGCTGATAACTGGAACACTTTGCACTGCTCCGGCACTGCCTGACCTTCGGTATAAAGAATAGTGATAAGCGACTTACCACCAAGGGCAAAAATAGCATCGTACTGGCTTAATGCTCGGTTAATTTCCGTCGCTTTCGTGGACAGATTGCCCCGCCAGAGAGGGTGTGCTGTTGGGTAGGGGATCCGGTTCGGCCATGTTGAACCGTACACGTCAGCGGCAAGCATCTCAGCAAGAGCAACAACCTCATTGGCCGCTTCACTTTGATAGATTTCGTCGCCAGCAATCAGTGCGACTTTACCCGGAGTAAATGCCGCCAGCTTACTCGCCAGCAAAGGTAACGATCCTGCGACTGCATTGCGGTCGATAGTAGAAGGCGCGCCAATGCCAATAGCACTCATCGCCTCCATCACATCCATCGGAAGCGACAGGAACACGGAGCCTTTCGGTGCAGCGTCAGAATCGTGGAAGGCCCGACGAACTAATACCGGTAGCTGATCAACGTGGGTAACCTCCTGCGACCATTTCGCGAACGTTTTACCCATACCGACCAGATCACCCAACAATAATGGGTCGGTTGTCGTGTGGCGTGAATCCTGCTGCCCCGCCGTCACCACCAGTGGTGTCTGTGAGCATTTTGCATTCAACAGATTTCCCATGCCGTGGCCTAAACCACCGGCGGTATGCAGATTCAGAAAGCCTGGTTTTTTTGCTGCCTGCGCATAACCGTCCGCCATGGCGACTGCACTCGCTTCCTGCAGAGCTAACACGTACTGAATTGACGGTTTTCTTAACAGCGCATCCATAAACGGCAGTTCGGTGGTACCTGGATTACCAAACACATATTCCACCCCTTCACTTTCCAGAACTTCTAACA
Source organism: Klebsiella sp. HMSC25G12 (assembly GCF_001807705.1). Lineage (NCBI taxonomy): Bacteria > Pseudomonadati > Pseudomonadota > Gammaproteobacteria > Enterobacterales > Enterobacteriaceae > Klebsiella > Klebsiella sp. HMSC25G12. Next base: position 11,153 of record NZ_KV789800.1, read on the forward strand.
ATACATCACCGCCGCGGCGTGCATTGGCATTCTGGACTTTAGTTATTGCATTACTCATAGACTGATCACCTCTGTCTGCGTATTCCTTCGCCCTGTCTGGCGGGTGATTCAATCTTAATAACAGGCATAACACCCTTTCCAATACTATATTGATGCCCAGCCATACCCTTTTAGGTATGGGAAGTCATGCGCTGTCCGTTAGCAAATGGAAAGCTATAACGGACTGAGACACTGACACTCAATAAAAGCCAGCCACATTATCGAAACCCTCTCTGATGTCTGCTCATAGACTGGACCTTAAGAACTAAGTCTTT
>NZ_KV789801.1:0-27373 GCF_001807705.1 Klebsiella sp. HMSC25G12
GGTGCGCAGCACCGCCTCCGGGGAGGCCCCTGTCTGCCGATGCCATTCATTAACGTCTGTGTTAAGAAGCAATCCCTACCGATAAACTGCTAATGCCTCTCTAACCAATTCGCAATAAATCTCGCGATCTGTTGAATATCATTTAAATCCAACTGCGGAAGCGAGGTCGCGATGGGCATATCGCTGGCCACGGCGATGGTATGTTCATCAATTATCAGCTCTTCTACACGATGGCCGCTGTTTTGTCGAAAAAGTAGGATCTTCGGCACGGGTTCATGTTTGAACCCCTCCACTAAAACCAGGTCCAGTTTGCTGGCATCCATTCGACTGACAAGCCACGTGAGATCTAATTCCGGCGTCTCTGGCGTCTCCGTCATCAACGCCCAGCGCTGTTCGCTGGCGACAATGGTCTGCGCAGCGCCCGCCTTACGTAATTCATAGCTATCTTTGCCGGGTTTATCGACGTCCATATCATGATGGGTATGTTTTATCAGCCCGGGACGCAGACCTCTGACGCAAAGCTCAGGGATAAGACGCTTTAATAATGTTGTTTTTCCGGTACCGCTCCATGCGGCAATCGCCAGTAATGGGGTCATGATGGCTCCTGCATCTGCTGCAAATCTTCAAGCGTATTTACATTGATGAACGCTGATTTCATATCGCTGAAATTCACCGGGCGCCCACCCACTTGTCGCATAAAGACCATCACCCTGCGCTCTCCATGAGCCAGATAAGCCTCCAGTTCCGGAATGATTTGACGATGAACTAATGCAACGGCGGGATGATCCCGTTCGCCGTCATGGGCCCAAACGACCGGTGCGGCCCCTCTCTGCTGGATAAAGCGCTCCACTAAAAAGGACGGAATGAACGGCGTGTCGCAGGGGCAAAAAACAAACCATGGGCTCGCGACCTGCTGCATCACAGCAAGCATTCCGGCCAGCGGCCCCTGATAACCCTCCTGTATGTCTCGAAAGACCGGATATCCGCTGGCACGCCACTGTTCAAGATGACGATTGGCGCTAATGACTAACTCATCTACCTGCGGGGCTAATGTCTCCGCGACGTGACGCCAGAGAGGGCGACCATTTAGCGCCTGTAATCCTTTATCAATGCCGCCCATTCGCGTGGCTTTGCCGCCTGCCAGCACGACGCCGGTTATCGCCTCGCTTTGCATCTGAATATCGCCTCTTTCATTGTGGGATTGACCCTGTTAACTTGTCCCTATCAAGAGTAAGGAGCATGACCATGAAATGTAAACGTCTGAATGAAGTAATTGAACTCCTCCAGCCTGCCTGGCAGAAAGAGCCTGAACTGAATCTGATGCAATTTTTGCAGAAACTGGCGAAAGAGGCTGGCTATGATGGCGAACTGAGCGATCTTTCCGACGATATTCTGATCTATCACCTGAAGATGCGTGACTCTTCTAAAGATGCCGTCATTCCTGGTATTCAGAAGGATTATGAAGAGGACTTTAAAACCGCGCTGCTGCGCGCCCGCGGGGTAATAAAAGAGTAAAAGGTTGTAAGCGCTGCCGCGTAAAGTGCAATGAGATGATATCCTGAACTATTCGTACGATTATCGGATGTCAGGATGCACGATAAGGCTTTTACTTTTCAGACGCTTCGCCCGGATACCATTATCGATGGGTTATTCGATCTGGGTATGCGGGTGGACTCCGGTCTCACCCCGCTAAACAGCTATGAGAACCGCGTTTATCAGTTCCAGGACGAAGAGCGCCATCGCTATGTGGTAAAGTTCTATCGTCCTGAGCGCTGGTCCGCAGAACAGATCCTTGAAGAACACCAGTTTGCACTTCAGCTTGTAGAAGATGAAGTGCCCGTTGCTGCGCCGCTCTTCTTTAACGACAGCACGCTTCATCAGCATCAGGGATTCTACTTTGCCGTTTTCCCAAGCCTTGGCGGTCGTCAGTTCGAAGCGGATAACCTTGATCAGATGGAATGGGTTGGCCGCTATCTGGGGCGCCTGCACCAGACGGGCCGCAAACAGCGCTTTACTGCCCGCCTGGAAATTGGCGTCCAGGAGTACCTGCTGGAACCGCGCCAGGTGTTTGAACAGGCGACGCTGATCCCCTCTGGCCTGAAGGCCGATTTCCTGAAGGCGACCGATAAACTCATTGCTGCCGTCATGGAGCAATGGCACGGCCGCGGGAACACGTTACGCCTGCACGGTGACTGCCATGCGGGTAATATCCTCTGGCGCGACGGGCCACTGTTTGTCGACTTAGACGATGCGCGAACCGGCCCGGCGATTCAGGATCTGTGGATGCTGCTCAACGGTGATAAGGCTGAACAGCGTATGCAGCTGGAGACCATTGTCGAGGCCTATGAGGAATTCAGCCCCTTTAACAGCGATGAAATCGCGCTAATTGAACCTTTACGCGCTATGCGACTGGTTTATTATCTGGCGTGGTTGCTCAGACGCTGGGACGATCCCGCTTTCCCGGTCAATTTCCCCTGGTTAACCGGGGAGGATTACTGGCGGGGGCAGACGTCGACTTTTCTTGAGCAGGTGAAGGTTCTACAGGAACCCCCGCTTCAGTTAACGCCAATGTATTAATGTGATATATCCAGGAGAGAGTAAATCATGAAAAAAGTTTGGCTGGCGCTGGCTGGTATGATTCTGGCTTTTAGTGCATCCGCTGCCCAGATCACCGATGGCAAGCAGTACATTACCCTTGATAAGCCGATTGCTGGCGAGCCGCAGGTGCTCGAGTTCTTCTCATTCTACTGCCCGCACTGCTACCAGTTTGAAGAAGTGCTGCATGTTTCTGACAATGTGCGTCAGAAACTGCCGGAAGGCACCAAAATGACCAAATACCACGTTGAGTTCCTGGGCCCTCTGGGCAAGGATCTGACGCAGGCGTGGGCGGTGGCCATCGCGCTGGGTGTTGAAGATAAAATTACTGCGCCGATGTTCGAAGCCGTGCAGAAAACCCAGACCGTGCAGAGCGTGGCTGACATTCGTAAAGTGTTTGTCGACGCTGGCGTGAAAGGGGAAGACTACGATGCCGCATGGAATAGCTTCGTGGTGAAATCTCTGGTCGCTCAGCAAGAGAAAGCGGCAGCCGATCTGCAGCTGCAGGGGGTACCGGCTATGTATGTTAATGGTAAATACCAGCTGAACCCGCAGGGGATGGACACCAGCAATATGGATGTCTTCGTCGCTCAGTATGCGGATACCGTGAAGCAACTGGTAGAGAAGAAATAAAAAAAACGCCGGTCACTGACCGGCGTTACCTTAGCTATTCTGGCAGTGACTACCTTTCTTTGTCCCGCATGATGTCAGTCAACTGACGGTCTTTCTCTTCCCATAGCCCATTGAGCCAGCGCTGGAAGCCGCGCTTAAAGTTCTTATCGTTAACGTAATCGCCGTGCAGCTCTTCACCAATAGGAACCAGATTGATACGTACTACAATGCGCGTCAGGCGGCCGCTTAACATATCGTAAAACGGCTTTGTATTATTCTCCGGGTAGCACAGCGTGACATTCAGTAGTTTATCGAACTGCGAACCGAGCACGTTTAACGCCATGGCGATACCTGCCGCTTTAGGCGGTAGCAGGTTATCGTAAGGCGAGCGCGTCTCGTGCTTTTTGGCTTCGGTAAAACGCGAGCCTTCCACAAAATTGACGATAGTCGTCGGATGCGCGCGAAATTTTTCACATGAACGGCGGGTGGTTTCGACATCTTTACCGCGGCGTTCCGGGTGTCTAATAAGGTAACTGCGTGAATAGCGGCGCATAAAGGGCATATCCAACGCCCAGCAGGCGAGGCCGATGAAGGGTACCCACGCCAGCTGTTGTTTAAGGAAGTACTTATTCATCGGAATATGCTTGCGGAACAGCACGCACAGCACCACGATATCTGCCCAGCTATGGTGGTTACTGATCAGCAGATACCAGTTCTTTTTATTTAAGCCTTCCAGACCCTCGACGTCCCATTTAAGCCAGGGATTGAGATGCAACAGCAGCGCCAGCCCTTCGCACCAGCAATACATCATAAAATTGCAAAAAACAGATATAGAGCGCCATACCGCTGGAATGGGGACCAGCAGTTTAATCAGCCCGGCGACGATGATCGGTACAGAGCAGATAATGGTGACTAAGATGGTTAAGGCGATACTCAGCGGAAGTGTTATCGCAGCGAGTAATCTCGACATAGTTAGTTTATTCAGAAGGTTAGGCTGACAAAGAGCGCCTTTAAGCTGCGCAAGGGGCTGATTTTACCAGAAAACGCGGCAAATGACGGGTCTTACGAGAACAGAAAAAAACAAGGATCTTCTATCCACATGGAACATTGGGTCATCAAATTGATGCCAGGATCGTCGATCTGTTTTTAATTAACTGATATATAAAGAGTAATAGTATTTGTTCATTTATTTTCAGGGGCGGTAAAGCTGACGCTGTAAAACTATACACAAAGTTATCCACAAGCAAAGTTCTTATGCGATCGCGACGATCGTTGAATCTTTTCCGCGAAATGCGGGAAAAATTCAGGATTTCATGCCCGTCTGTGGCATCCTTTACCCATAATCTGATAAACAGGCACGGAAATTATGGTTCAGATCCCAGAAAACCCTCTCATCCTCGTTGACGGCTCATCCTATCTTTATCGAGCGTATCATGCGTTTCCGCCGCTGACTAACAGCGCAGGGGAGCCGACCGGGGCTATGTACGGCGTACTGAATATGCTGCGCAGTTTGATCCTGCAGTATCAACCGACTCACGCCGTCGTGGTCTTTGATGCGAAAGGGAAAACCTTCCGTGATGAATTGTTCGAACATTACAAGTCCCACCGCCCGCCGATGCCGGACGATCTGCGCGCGCAGATTGAGCCGTTGCATAAGATGGTGAAAGCGATGGGGCTGCCGCTAATGGCAGTTCCGGGTGTTGAAGCCGACGATGTGATTGGCACCCTGGCGCGGGAAGCGGAAAGGGCGGGTCGTCCGGTGCTGATCAGCACCGGTGATAAAGACATGGCTCAGCTGGTGACGCCGGGGATCACCCTAATCAATACCATGACTAACACCATCCTTGGACCGGATGAGGTGGTCTCCAAGTATGGCGTCCCGCCGGAGCTGATTATCGATTTCCTGGCACTGATGGGCGACTCTTCGGATAACATTCCTGGCGTGCCGGGCGTGGGCGAGAAGACCGCCCAGGCGCTGCTGCAAGGCCTTGGCGGCCTTGATACGCTGTATGCGGAACCGGAGAAAATTGCTGCACTGAGCTTCCGCGGCGCGAAAACGATGGCGGCGAAGCTGGAGCAGAACAAGGACGTGGCTTATCTCTCTTATCAGCTGGCGACCATTAAAACCGACGTCGAGCTGGAGCTCACATGCGAAGAGCTGGAGGTGCAGCCACCGGCGGCTGACGATCTGCTGGCGCTGTTCAGGCAGTATGAGTTTAAGCGCTGGACAACCGACGTCGAGGCCGGGAAATGGCTGCAAGCGAAGGGCGGCAAACCGGCCGCTAAACCTGCAGAGCCTGCGGCAGCGGCACAGGCAGAAGCAGAGGATGAACCGGCCTCCGCCCTTTCAGCAGAGCACTACGTCACTATCCTTGATGAGGCCACGCTGGTCACCTGGATCGATAAGCTGAAGCAAGCGCCGCTCTTTGCCTTTGATACGGAAACCGACAGCCTGGATAATATCTCTGCCAATATGGTCGGTCTTTCATTCGCGGTTGAGCCTGGCGTGGCCGCCTATGTCCCTGTGGCGCATGATTATCTTGATGCACCGGATCAGATCCCCCGCGAGCGCGTACTGGCGTTGCTTAAACCGCTGCTGGAGGATGAGAAGCTGCTCAAGGTCGGGCAAAATCTCAAATACGATCGCGGTATTTTGGCCAACTATGACATTGAGCTGCGCGGGATTGCATTCGATACCATGCTGGAATCCTACATTCTCGACAGCGTGGCGGGCCGCCACGATATGGACAGTCTTTCCGACCGCTGGCTGAAGCATAAAACCATTACCTTTGAAGAGATCGCTGGTAAAGGTAAGAACCAGCTCACCTTTAACCAGATTGCACTGGAGGAGGCTGGCCGCTACGCGGCGGAAGATGCCGACGTCACGCTCCAGCTGCATCTGAAGATGTGGCCGAAGCTGCAGCAGCATGAAGGTCCGCTGAATATCTTTAAGCATATCGAAATGCCGCTGGTGCCGGTGCTGTCTCGGGTTGAGCGCAATGGCGTGAAAATCGACCCTGCCGTGCTGCATGCGCATTCCCAGGAGATCGCCCAGCGTCTGGTTGAGCTGGAGCAGCGCGCACATGAGATTGCCGGGGAAGCGTTTAATCTCTCCTCCACTAAACAGCTGCAAACGATCCTGTTTGAGAAACAGGGTATCAAGCCGCTGAAGAAAACGCCGGGCGGTGCGCCATCCACGTCTGAAGAGGTCCTGGAGGAGCTGGCGCTGGATTATCCGTTGCCAAAAGTGATTCTGGAGTATCGCGGGCTGGCGAAACTGAAGTCGACCTATACCGATAAACTGCCGCTGATGATTAATCCTAAAACGGGGCGCGTGCATACCTCCTATCATCAGGCGGTTACTGCCACAGGCCGTTTGTCGTCTACCGATCCAAACCTGCAAAATATTCCAGTGCGTAACGAAGAAGGACGGCGCATTCGCCAGGCGTTTATCGCGCCGGAAGATTACGTCATTGTCTCAGCGGACTACTCGCAAATCGAACTGCGTATTATGGCGCACCTGTCGCGGGATAAAGGCCTGCTAACCGCCTTCTCTGAAGGGAAAGATATTCACCGGGCGACGGCGGCTGAAGTGTTTGGCTTACCACTGGACAGCGTCAGCAGCGAACAGCGCCGCAGTGCGAAAGCCATCAACTTCGGTCTGATCTACGGCATGAGCGCCTTCGGCCTGGCCCGCCAGCTGAACATCCCGCGTAAAGAAGCACAGAAGTATATGGATCTTTATTTCGAGCGTTACCCGGGCGTCCTGGAGTATATGGAGCGCACCCGTGCTCAGGCGAAAGAGCAAGGGTATGTTGAAACGCTGGATGGCCGTCGACTCTATCTGCCGGATATTAAATCCAGCAATGGTGCCCGTCGCGCCGGCGCGGAACGTGCGGCGATCAACGCCCCGATGCAGGGGACAGCGGCAGACATTATCAAGCGGGCGATGATTGCTGTTGATGAATGGCTGCGGAAGGAGCAACCTCGCGTGCGGATGATCATGCAGGTTCACGATGAACTGGTCTTTGAAGTGCATAAAGATGAGCTCGATGCCGTGTCGAAAAAAATCCATGAACTGATGGAGAACAGCACTACGCTGGCGGTGCCGCTGCTGGTGGAAGTCGGTAGTGGCGAAAACTGGGATCAAGCGCACTAAGTATACAAAGCGCAAAGTGATTTTCTGTAAGTAAGCAACATAACTTATAGCGTTTTGTGAGGATCATTTGAATTTGCTATGTAAATAGTGAAAAAAAACTACAAAAAATGCTTTATCCGTGAGCGAAAGAAGAGTAGAGTTAATCGCGTAGGGTACAGAGGTAAGATGTTCTATCTTTCAGACCTTTTACTTCACGTAATCGGATTTGGCTGAATATTTTAGCCGCCCCGGTCATTTATGACCGGGGCGTTTTTTATTGCGCGAAAGAAAAGTTTGATGCAGTTAAAAGCGCGTAATATGAACGTCCGGATAGGGCGCTACGCGCCGTTATCCGGAAAAAGCGGGGGTTACTCGGCGTCTTCAACGGCTTCTTGCGGCGGGATTTCGTTAAACCAGCTATCCAGCTTCTGTCGCAGCTTATCCACGCCAGATTTTTTCAGCGAAGAGAAAGGTTCAACCTGAATATCGCCATTGAAGGCCAGTACCGCTTCACGCACCATATTCACTTGCGCTTTACGCGCGCCGCTGGCGAGCTTATCGGCTTTGGTCAACAGCACCAGCACCTGAATATCACTTTCTACCGCCCACTCGATCATTTGCTGATCGAGATCTTTAAGCGGGTGGCGAATATCCATTAGCACCACCAGGCCCTTCAGGCACAGACGTTTTTCCAGGTACTCTCCCAGCGCGCGCTGCCACTTGATCTTCATCTCTTCAGGTACTTGCGCATAACCATAGCCGGGCAGGTCAACCAGGCGTTTGCCCTCGGCGACTTCGAACAGGTTAATCAGCTGCGTACGTCCAGGAGTCTTGGAGGTACGCGCCAGGCTCTTCTGGTTGGTCAGCGTATTTAGCGCGCTGGATTTTCCCGCGTTGGAGCGGCCGGCGAACGCCACTTCAATGCCGGTATCGGCAGGAAGATGGCGGATATCTGGCGCGCTAGTGACAAAGTGCGTCAGTTGATAATTCCAGTTGGTCAAGACGGTCGTCTCCGTTAAAACAGGCTATGGCAGGGATTATACCTGAACAGCAGAAAAAGGCTGTTTTTACCGCACGCCGTTCCTGTAAGTAAAAACCATATGGTTTGTGAGACATTGACTATTCTTCGTATAGGACATACCTGAGAAAAATAAGACGATACAGATGTAATTAACTGAAAAAAAACAAGTTATAAAAATAGAGAAATCTGAAAATGTTTTTTTAACGGCCTGGCTGGTTGTCGATTTTTGTCAACAGGGTAAAGTAATACACAACGGCGGGGATGCTGAAAGGATTAAGACTCAGGACGAGGGGTCAGGAAGCGCCAGGAGGCGAAGACCACAGGATAGTCAGGATGACGCGCGTCTTGGAGACGTTTCAAAGGGAAAAGGAAGAAACAGGGACCGTTGGACGCTAAGGGAAAGACAGGGTAAGTCGTTAGCGAACAGGGAAAGAAGAAGCCCGTTAAGGGTGGTCAGTGAGGAAAAAGGCGACAGAGTAATCTGTCGCCTTTTTTCTTTGCTTGCTTTCTGCTAGATTCCGCCTCAATTCTATACTGAATAATACTGTCTGAAGATTACACACCATGAAAAAACCGACATCCGCCACCCGTGGCAAATCCGGCCGCAAGTCGCGTGAAGAGTTAAATCAGGAAGCTCGCGATCGCAAACGGCAGAAGAAACATCGTGGTCACGCGGCAGGCAGTCGCGCGAACGGCGGCGATGCGGCTTCAGCGGGCAAAAAACAGAGCCAGACGCAAGACCCGCGCGTCGGCAGTAAAAAACCGATCCCGCTGGGCGTGAGCGAAAGCAGCACCCCAGCCCCCAAGCAGCATAAACCAAAGAGCGAGAAACCTATGCTTTCACCGCAGGCTGAGCTGGAGTTGCTGGAGAATGATGAGCGCCTGGACGCGCTGCTGGAACGTCTGGAAGAGGGCGGCACCCTGAATGCTGAAGAGCAGAGCTGGGTGGACGCCAAACTGGATCGCATTGATGAGCTGATGCAGCAGCTCGGCCTCTCTTACGATGACGAAGATGAAGAAGAGGAAGAGCGTCAGGAAGATATGATGCGTCTGCTGAAGGGCGGAAACTAACATTTGCATCCCATCGGATTCCCGGTATTGCTTATAACCCTTCTGGTTATATGTTATCTGCTGTGGTTATTCGTTAAACTACGACGGTTGTCGCGGCGTCAGAAATGGCTGCGCAACCGGCTCATGACCCGCGGTGCGGTGGGGCCGGGACGGCGTACCCGTCGGCGGCACCATCGGAAGGAGTGAGCATGTCTGAGCAGATAATCGACTGGGATCTGGCCCTGATCCAGAAATATAACTATTCCGGGCCGCGCTATACCTCGTATCCCACCGCGCTGGAGTTTTCACCGCAATTTGGCGCGGCGGAATTCGATGCCGCTGTGGCCCGTTACCCACAGCGTCCCCTGTCGCTGTACGTGCACATCCCGTTTTGCCATAAGCTGTGTTATTTCTGCGGCTGCAATAAGATAGTCACCCGCCAGCAGCATAAGGCCGATCAATATCTCGATGTCCTTGAACAGGAGATCATCCACCGCGCGCCGCTGTTTGCCAGTCGCCAGGTTAAGCAACTGCACTGGGGTGGCGGTACGCCAACCTATCTCAATAAGGCGCAAATCAGTCGCCTGATGGATCTGTTGCGCAGCCACTTCCATTTCAGCGCGGAAGCCGAGATCTCCATTGAGGTCGATCCACGTGAGATCGAGCTGGATGTCCTCGATCATTTACGCACCGAGGGGTTCAACCGCCTGAGTATGGGCGTGCAGGACTTCAATAAAGAGGTTCAGCGCCTGGTTAACCGTGAGCAGGACGAAGCGTTCATCTTTGATTTGCTCCACCATGCGCGGGAGATTGGTTTTACCTCGACCAATATCGACCTCATCTACGGCCTGCCGAAGCAAACGCCGGAGAGCTTCGCCTTTACCCTGCAAAAGGTCGCCGAGCTCAATCCTGACCGCCTGAGCGTGTTTAACTATGCGCATCTGCCCACGCTCTTTGCCGCACAGCGCAAAATTAAAGATGCCGATCTCCCCTCCGCTGAACAGAAGCTGGAGATCCTCCAGGAGACCATCGGTTCGCTGACGGCGGCAGGCTATCAGTTTATCGGCATGGACCACTTTGCTCGCCCAGACGATGAATTAGCGGTCGCGCAACGTCATGGCATACTGCACCGCAATTTCCAGGGTTACACCACCCAGGGGGATACCGATCTGCTGGGGATGGGCGTGTCCGCGATCAGCATGATTGGCGACAGCTACGCCCAGAACCAAAAAGAGCTGAAGCTGTACTACCAGCAGGTGGCAGAGCAAGGGGACGCTCTATGGCGCGGGATCGCGTTAACCCGCGATGACTGTTTACGTCGCGACGTGATTAAGGCGTTGATCTGTAATTTCCGTCTGGATATTGAGGCTGTAGAGGCGCAGTGGGATGTGGATTTTCAGTCTTATTTTGCCGAAGACCTGAAGCTGCTGGCGCCGCTGGCGCATGACGGGCTGGTGGCTGTGGATGATAAGGCCATTCAGGTGACGGCGAAAGGCCGACTGCTGATCCGCAATATCTGCATGTGCTTTGATGCCTATCTACGGCAAAAAGCTCGGATGCAACAGTTCTCCCGGGTCATTTAATGTTTTCCCCTCTCCCGCGGCCGCAGGAGAGGGGAACCATTAGCTGAACAGCCCGACCAGCGCAGCGCACAGCACGGCAGCGACTGCCGTTTGTGGCGTGTGACTGGCTGCGGCGCCGCTCGATATCATACTCACCAGTGATTCAAACATGATGCTCTCCCCTAATGCCGGGCACGATCATACTCAACTCATCGGAACAGTAAAGTACAAAATAGCAGCACTTTGCGCTGAACGGCTAATTTTCATCATGCCGTTAATCACTACTCCATTCCCAGCTCTTTTAGCTTACGCGTCAGGGTATTACGACCCCATCCCAGCAGACGCGCAGCCTCCTGCTTGTGCCCCTGGGTATGGCGCAGGGCGGTCGTCAGCAGCGTGCGCTCCATTTCGGGTTGCGCTTCTGAGAGCAGGTTTTGATGACCGGATCGCAACGCCCGATCGGCCCACTGACCCAGCAGCGTCGCCCAGCTGTCGGGCTGCATCTGCGTCGGGCTGTCCGGAACCGTGGTCTCAAACAGTTCGCTCGGCAGATCCTGCGTCAGTACCTCCTGGCCGGCGGCCATGACGGTGAGCCAGCGACAGGTGTTTTCCAGCTGACGGACGTTGCCAGGCCACGCCAGGCGTGTCAGTGCTGTCTCCGTTTCCGGATGCAGCTGTTTGGCTTCAACACCGAGCTCGCGGGCGGCTATCTGCAGAAAATGGCGGGCCAGGCGTGGAATATCTTCCCGGCGCTCGCGCAGCGGCGGTAAATGTACCCGGATCACGTTCAGGCGGTGGAACAAATCTTCACGGAATTTCCCCTCCTGCACGCGCTGTTCCAGGTTCTGGTGGGTGGCGGCGATGATCCGCACATCGACCTTCACCGGCGCGTAACCGCCCACGCGATAAAACTGGCCATCCGCCAGCACGCGCAGCAGACGAGTCTGGACATCAAGCGGCATATCGCCAATTTCATCCAGGAATAGCGTGCCGCCGTCAGCCTGTTCGAAGCGTCCCTGGCGGACGGTATTGGCGCCGGTAAAGGCCCCTTTTTCATGCCCGAACAGCTCGGACTCAATCAGGTCTTTGGGTATTGCCGCCATATTCAGTGCGATAAACGGCGCTTTTGAACGTGGACTATGACGATGCAGGGCGTGAGCGACGAGCTCTTTACCGGTACCGGATTCGCCATTAATCAGCACGCTGATGGATGATCGCGACAAACGGCCAATAATGCGAAAGACATCCTGCATTGCCGGCGCTTCGCCGATGATGTCGGCAGTTGGGCTGCTTATTGGCGCATTTCGCGGCTGTTGCTGCTCCTGGTAGTGGCTTATCGCCCGGTCGACCAGGGCGACGGCTTCATCAATATCAAAAGGTTTGGGCAGATAATCAAACGCGCCTTGCTGATAAGCGCTGACCGCGGCGTCCAGATCGGAATGTGCGGTCATTATGATGACCGGAAGCATTGGATGACGCTGCTTAATCTGTTTGAGCAGCGCCAGACCATCCATTCCCGGCATACGGATATCTGACAGCAGTACATCCGGGGTTTTGGTGGTGAGGGCATCTAGCACCTCATTGCCGCTTTCGAACGTTGTGCAGCTCAAGCCGGCTCCGGTGAGCGCGCGTTCAAGCACCCAGCGGATGGAGCTATCGTCATCAACGATCCAGGCTATCCCTCGTTGCATAAACACCTCTACTTCCGAATAGGCAGGTATACCGAAAATTCGGTATGACCCGGCCAGCTGGTGAATTCAATTTTGCCGGAGTGCTGATCGATAAGGCTGCGGGCGATAGATAAGCCCAGGCCGGTACCACCTTCGCGGCCGCTGACCATCGGATAAAACAGCGTATCCTGGAGATGGGGCGGAATACCCGGGCCATTATCTTCAACGTCAATACGTGCGGCGAGGCGATAACGCACCCCGTGCAGCGTCAGCTGGAAAGCGGTGCGGGTGCGGAGAACAATTTCGCCCCCTTCCGGCCCCAGCGCCTGCAGCGCATTACGGACGATGTTCAGCAACACCTGTTCAATTTGATCCGGGTCGTGGGGCAGCTCTGGTAGGCTGGGGTCGTAATCACGGATTAACTTCACGTTGTCCGGTAACTCCATGGAGACCAGTTTCACTACCCGCTCGGCGACTTTATGGATACTTTCAGTAACGTGCATGCCCGGATGCTGTGGCCCAAGCAGGCGATCGACCAGATTTCTCAGCCGGTCAGCCTGCTCGATGATCACTTTGGTATATTCCGTTAGCGCCGGGTCGGGCAGGGCTTTGCTGAGCAGCTGTGCCGCGCCGCGCAGGCCGCCTAACGGATTTTTTATCTCATGTGCCAGGCCGCGGACCAGATCGCGGGCGGCGACCTGCTGCGCGTGCTGCAGCTGCTCCTGGCTCAGGCGGCGCTGGTTATCCATCGGCGCCATTTCCAGCAGAATAAAGCCTTCCGGCAGCCGCTGGGCGGTCAGCGACAGGATGTGCGAGCGGCCATCAATAACCAGCGTCACTTCGTTATCGGTAAACCCCTGGCCCGCCTGCAGGCTCTCCTGCATCAGCCCGATATTCAACGAAAAATAGCTCAACAGCTCAGGTAACGGGGTGCCAAACAGCTTGCGTGAACTTTGCGCCAGCAGCTGCTGCGCCGCAGGGTTGGCAAAGTGCACCGCCAGGTCATCATCGACCAGTAAGATACTGTTGATAAGAGAGTTGAGGATCTGCCCAGCATCGGGCAGTGTGCCTGTTGCCATTCGACAGTCTCCTGAAAAAGAGTGCACCAATTTAGTGCAGTATAGCTTTTTATCGGTAAAAAGCTCGCGAGATCAGCGTGTTGGTGGAGAAAAAAGCCCATCCTGAGATGGGCTGAAAGTTTCCACGGCAACAAAATATCCCGGGCATCCCGCGCCACAACACGACATACCCTGGATTTACAGCAAAATTAGACGCTGTAGTACAGTTCGAACTCAACCGGATGCGGAGTCATGCGTACGCGGTCGTTCTCTTCCAGACGCAGGGCGATGTAAGCATCGATAGCGTCATTGGTGAACACGCCGCCAGCCGTCAGGAACTCGCGGTCAGCATCCAGGGCCTGCAGGGCTTCTTCCAGAGAACCAGCAACCTGCGGGATCTCTTTCGCTTCTTCCGGCGGCAGGTCATACAGGTTTTTGTCCATTGCTTCGCCCGGATGGATTTTGTTCTTGATACCATCAAGGCCAGCCATCAGCAGCGCCGCAAAGCACAGGTACGGGTTGGCAGCCGGGTCCGGGAAGCGCACTTCGATACGACGCGCTTTCGGAGAGGTCACCACCGGAATACGGATGGAGGCAGAGCGGTTACGCGCAGAGTAAGCCAGCATAACCGGCGCTTCGTAACCCGGGACCAGACGCTTGTAGGAGTTGGTGGTCGGGTTCGCCAGGGCGTTGATAGCTTTAGCGTGTTTGATTACGCCGCCGATGTAGAACAGCGCCTGCTCAGACAGACCTGCGTATTTGTCGCCGGAGAACAGGTTAGTCCCGTTTTTCGCCAGAGACATATGGCAGTGCATGCCGGAGCCGTTATCGCCGAACATTGGTTTCGGCATAAAGGTCGCGGTTTTACCGAAGCGGTGAGCGACGTTGTGAACAACGTATTTGTAAATCTGAATTTCGTCCGCTTTTTTGGTCATGGTGTTGAAGCGGGTTGCCACTTCGTTCTGACCTGCGGTAGCCACTTCGTGGTGGTGAGCTTCAACAACCAGGCCCATCTCTTCCATGATCATACACATGGTGGAACGGATATCCTGAGAAGAGTCTACTGGCGGAACCGGGAAGTAACCCCCTTTCACGCCCGGACGGTGACCTTTGTTACCGCCTTCGTATTTGGTGGAGGAGTTCCACGCACCTTCGATGTCATCGATCGCGACATGGGAGCCGGAGATAGAGGCGCCAAAACGGATGTCGTCGAACAGGAAGAATTCTGGTTCTGGCCCGAACAGGACGGTGTCAGCGATGCCGGTGGCGCGCAGGTACTCTTCAGCGCGTTTCGCGATGGAGCGCGGGTCACGGTCATAGCCCTGCAGGGTGCCTGGCTCGAGGATATCGCAGCGGATGATCAGGGTCGGTTCTTCGTAGAACGGGTCAATGACCGCGGTGGAAGCGTCCGGCATCAGGACCATGTCAGATTCGTTGATACCTTTCCAGCCACCGATCGAGGAGCCATCAAACATTTTGCCTTCTTCGAAGAATTCGGCATTTACCTGATGAGACGGAATCGTGACGTGCTGTTCTTTACCTTTGGTATCGGTGAAGCGCAGATCGACAAACTTCACTTCGTGCTCGTTCAGCATCGTCAAAACGTGTTCAGCGGACATACTTAAACTCTCCCGGATTGGTCATTGTCGTCGTGGTAACGAAAACTTCATACTGCTTAAAAGTGGCGTTGTTGCCTTAAAAAATATAAAGCGAAATCTGTGCCAACTTTTAAATGCCCTATAAAACGCTGTATCATGCGCACCATAGTGCAAAAGGACTGCACCATGATGGAGATAATGCACCAAAATAGTGCCTCAGTGTGAACATTGAGCACCATTTTGGTGCAATTTTTGTTACGGTGCCCTTTTATCGCTCCGTGAAAGCGGTCACAAAGAAACTCTGCAATACTTGTTTGCGGAGGATGTTTGTGATCCTGTTCAGTCCTTCGCTTAATACGTGTACAATAACGCGCTATTTCTAATGCCTGAGGCAAAGTTGTGATCGAAAATCTGCGTAATATCGCCATCATCGCGCACGTTGACCATGGTAAAACTACCCTGGTTGACAAGCTGCTACAGCAATCCGGTACGTTCGACGCACGTACTGAAGCACAAGAACGTGTGATGGACTCCAACGATTTGGAGAAAGAGCGTGGGATTACCATCCTCGCGAAAAACACCGCAATCAAATGGAATGATTACCGTATCAACATCGTTGATACCCCAGGGCACGCCGACTTCGGAGGTGAGGTTGAGCGTGTTATGTCCATGGTTGACTCTGTGCTGCTGGTGGTCGATGCCTTTGATGGCCCGATGCCGCAAACGCGCTTCGTGACCAAAAAAGCTTTTGCCCACGGCCTGAAGCCGATCGTGGTCATCAACAAAGTTGACCGCCCGGGCGCCCGTCCGGACTGGGTTGTCGATCAGGTCTTCGACCTGTTCGTTAACCTTGATGCGACCGACGAACAGCTGGACTTCCCGATCGTTTACGCGTCCGCGCTGAACGGTATCGCGGGCCTGGACCACGAAGACATGGCTGACGACATGACCCCGCTGTACCAGGCGATTGTTGATCGCGTGCCGGCGCCGGACGTTGACCTTGACGGTCCGCTGCAGATGCAGATCTCCCAGCTGGACTACAACAACTACGTTGGCGTCATCGGTATCGGCCGCATCAAACGCGGTAAAGTGAAGCCGAACCAGCAGGTCACTATCATCGATAGCGAAGGCAAAACCCGTAACGGTAAAGTCGGTAAAGTGCTGACTCACCTGGGTCTGGAGCGTATCGAGAGTGACGTAGCCGAAGCTGGCGACATCATCGCGATCACCGGTCTGGGCGAGCTGAACATCTCCGACACCATCTGCGATCCGCAGAATGTCGAAGCGCTGCCGGCACTGTCCGTTGATGAGCCGACCGTAACCATGTTCTTCAACGTCAACACCTCGCCGTTCTGCGGTAAAGAAGGTAAGTTCGTTACCTCTCGCCAGATCCTGGACCGTCTGAACAAAGAGCTGGTGCACAACGTGGCGCTGCGCGTTG
This sequence comes from Klebsiella sp. HMSC25G12, assembly GCF_001807705.1. NCBI lineage: Bacteria > Pseudomonadati > Pseudomonadota > Gammaproteobacteria > Enterobacterales > Enterobacteriaceae > Klebsiella > Klebsiella sp. HMSC25G12. The sequence goes on from NZ_KV789801.1 coordinate 16,746, forward strand.
AAGAAACCGAAGACGCTGATGCGTTCCGCGTTTCCGGCCGTGGTGAACTGCACCTGTCCGTTCTGATTGAAAACATGCGTCGTGAAGGTTTCGAGATGGCGGTTTCCCGTCCGAAAGTTATCTTCCGCGAAATCGATGGCCGTAAACAAGAGCCGTTCGAAAACGTGACGCTGGACGTCGAAGAGCAGCACCAGGGTTCTGTCATGCAGGCGCTGGGCGAGCGTAAAGGCGACCTGAAAAACATGAATCCAGACGGTAAAGGCCGCGTACGTCTCGACTACGTGATCCCAAGCCGTGGTCTGATCGGCTTCCGTTCAGAGTTCATGACCATGACTTCTGGTACCGGTCTGCTGTACTCCACCTTCAGCCACTACGACGACGTTCGTCCGGGCGAAGTGGGTCAGCGTAACAACGGCGTACTGATCTCTAACGGTCAGGGTAAAGCGGTTGCGTTCGCCCTGTTCGGTCTGCAGGATCGCGGTAAGCTGTTCCTCGGCCACGGCGCTGAAGTTTACGAAGGCCAGATCATCGGTATTCACAGTCGTTCTAACGACCTGACGGTAAACTGCCTGACCGGTAAGAAACTGACCAACATGCGTGCGTCCGGTACTGACGAAGCAACGGTTCTGGTTCCGCCGATTAAGATGACCCTGGAGCAGGCTCTGGAGTTCATCGATGACGACGAACTGGTAGAAGTGACCCCTACGTCTATCCGTATCCGTAAACGTCACCTGACTGAGAACGACCGTAAACGCGCAATGCGCGGTGCAAAAGAAGAGTAATTTTTCTTCTTGTTGTTCGCTAAACCCCGCCTCTCCGGCGGGGTTTCTTTTTTTCATTCCTGCATCATACGCCAATAGTCAAATCCTGCCTTTCCCGCTAAAGTTAATTTTCCACGGCGCGGAAGGAGACAAAAATGCTCTATATCTTTGATTTAGGTAATGTGATTGTCGACATTGACTTCAACCGGGTATTGGGAGCCTGGAGTGATTTAACCCGTATCCCGCTGGCGACGCTGAAGCAGCATTTCACCATGGGAGAGGCTTTCCACCAGCATGAGCGTGGCGAGATTAGCGATGAAGACTTTGCCGCCGCCATGTGTCATGAAATGAATATGTCCCTCAGCTATGAGCAGTTTGCTCACGGCTGGCAGGCGGTATTTGTCGCGCTGCGCCCGGAGGTAATTACCATCATGCATAAACTTCGTGCCCAGGGGCATCGGGTGGTGGTGCTCTCCAATACCAATCGTCTTCACACCACATTCTGGCCCGATGAATACCCGGAAGTGCGCGCTGCCGCCGATCGCATTTATCTGTCACAGGAGATGGGATTGCGTAAGCCTGAAGCGGAAATTTATCTGCGAGTACTGGAAGAAGAGGGATTTTCCGCCGCAGATACGGTCTTTTTTGATGATAACGTCGATAATATAGCAGGGGCCAACCGGTTAGGGATCACCAGTATTCTGGTGACCGGGAAGAAGACCATCCCTGACTATTTCGCGAATCAGCTATGCTAAAAACCGTTCAGCAAAAATTACACCACCATACCCGGCCGCTGCTGGCTTGGCTTAAGCTGCTGTGGCGGCGCATTGATGAAGACCATATGACGACTCTGGCGGGGAACCTCGCCTATGTGTCATTACTTTCCCTGGTGCCGCTGATAGCCGTCGTGTTCGCGCTGTTTGCGGCCTTTCCCATGTTTTCCGAAGTCAGCGTGCAGATTCGCCATTTTATCTTCGCCAATTTTATTCCGGCGACCGGGGATGTGATTCAGGGGTATATCGAACAGTTCGTGGCTAACTCCAGCCGTATGACCGCCGTAGGCGCGTTTGGCCTGATCGTCACCTCGCTGCTGCTGATGTACTCGATCGACAGCGCGCTAAACACCATCTGGCGCAGCACGCGCAGCCGTCCCAAAGTTTACTCCTTTGCCGTTTACTGGATGATCCTGACTCTTGGCCCGTTGCTGGCAGGCGCCAGCCTGGCGATCAGTTCGTATCTGCTGTCGCTGCGCTGGGCGAGCGATCTGGACGGCGTGATTGATAATCTGCTCCGCCTTTTCCCGCTGATCCTTTCCTGGGCGGCATTCTGGCTGCTCTACAGTATTGTACCGACCACCCAGGTGCGTAACCGCGATGCAGTGATCGGGGCGCTGGTGGCGGCGCTGCTGTTCGAGGCAGGTAAAAAAGCGTTTGCCCTCTATATCACCACCTTTCCGTCCTATCAGTTAATTTATGGCGTGATTTCGGTGGTGCCGATTTTGTTCGTCTGGGTGTACTGGACCTGGTGTATCGTCTTGCTTGGCGCTGAAATTACTGTCACTCTCGGTGAATACCGCAAACTTAAAACAGAAGAAACAGAACAACCATGATTGCATTAATTCAACGCGTATCCCGTGCAAGCGTTACCGTGGAGGATGAAGTGACGGGCGAAATTGGTCCGGGGCTTCTGGTGCTGCTGGGCGTCGAGAAAGACGATGATGAACAAAAGGCGAATCGCCTTTGTGAACGGGTGCTGGGCTACCGCATCTTCAGCGATGCGGACGGGAAAATGAACCTGAATGTCCAGCAGGCGGGCGGCAGCGTGCTGGTGGTTTCGCAATTTACGCTGGCGGCGGATACCGAGCGGGGGATGCGACCGAGTTTCTCGAAAGGCGCTGCCCCTGACCGCGCCGAGGCGCTGTATGAGTATTTCGTCGCCCGCTGTCGCCAGCAGGAAATGAACACCCAGACCGGAAGATTCGCTGCGGATATGCAGGTTTCTTTGGTCAATGATGGTCCCGTGACCTTTTGGTTGCAGGTATGACCCAGCTTCCGGGCAGGCTGCGGGTAACAAAAGAGAGTACGACTATGTATCACCTTCGTGTACCGCAAACAGCAGAAGAGTTAGAGAGCTACTACCAGTTCCGCTGGGAGATGCTGCGTAAGCCGCTGCATCAGCCTAAAGGATCGGAACGCGACGCCTGGGATGCGATGGCGCATCATCAGATGGTCGTGGATGAAGAGGGTAATCTGGTTGCCGTCGGCCGACTGTATATCAATGCGGAAAATGAAGCCTCCATTCGCTTTATGGCCGTTCATCCCTCCGTACAGGATAAAGGGCTGGGGACGCTGATGGCGATGACCCTGGAGTCGGTAGCGCGTCAGGAAGGGGTGAAGCGGGTCACCTGTAGCGCTCGCGAAGATGCGGTGGAGTTTTTCGCCAAGCTTGGCTTTGTCAATCAAGGGGAGATCACTACCCCGACCACCACGCCGATCCGTCATTTTCTGATGATTAAACCGATCGCGTCGCTGGACGATATTTTGCACCGTGGCGACTGGTGCGCGCAGCTCCAGCAGGCGTGGTATCAGCATATCCCGCTGAGTGAAAAAATGGGCGTACGCATTCAGCAGTACACCGGGCAGAAATTTATAACCACCATGCCGGAAGCGGGGAACCAGAATCCGCACCATACGCTGTTTGCCGGTAGCCTGTTTTCGTTAGCGACCCTGACCGGATGGGGACTTATCTGGCTGATGCTGCGCGAGCGGCATCTGGGGGGCACCATCATTTTGGCGGATGCGCATATTCGATACAGTCAGCCCATTAGCGGCCGCCCCAGCGCCATCGCCGACCTGGGATCGCTGAGCGGCGACCTCGACCGCCTGGCGCGTGGGCGTAAAGCCCGCGTGCAAATGCAGGTGGAGCTTTTTGGCGATGATAAACAGGGTGCGGTTTTCGAGGGGATCTACATCGTGCTGCCGGCGAAGCCTTTTGGTTCGTACGAAGAGGGCGGCAACGAGGAAGAGTAAGCGCCCTCTGGCCGTTATCGTCCTGGCGATGCCACACGCCAGGCGATATCCCGCATAGCATCACGCGCGGCGTGGCTGACGCCCCCCAGCTGAGAGAAGCCGTGGATCACCCCCAGATAACGCTGACAGGAACTCTCCACCCCTTGCTCCGTCAGCCTTCGGTACAGCACTTCGCCCTCATCGCGTAAAGGATCGAACTCAGCTGTCAGAATATGCACCGGTGGCAGCCCGTTAAAATCTTCGCGCCAGAGCGGACTGGCATCCGGATGGTTTGCCGGCGTCGAGGCGAGGTACATTTCGTAGCCGCTCAGTAGCGTGTCCCGGGTAATCACATAGTCATCGCCATTGCTGAGGTAGCTCGCCATGCTGGCGGTGGGGTCAAGCATCGGATAAATCAGAATCAGTTGTGCAGGATGCCACGCCGCTTTCGCTTTCAGGCGCAGGGCCGTGACCAGAGCGAGATGCCCGCCGGCGCTGTCGCCGGCCAGCGTGATGCGCGAGGCATCAATACCAAGCTGCTCCGCGTGCTGGTGAATAATCGTAGCACCTCGTTCTGCATCATCGTGCGCCGCCGGAAAGGTATGCTCCGGCGCCAGGCGGTACTGTACAGCGATCACCCGGCAACCGCTGAACATGGCTAACTGACGGAGTTGGTTATCGTGGGTGGTAAAGCCGCCGCTGACAAAACAGCCGCCGTGGTAGTAGATAAGCGTGGGTAGCAGGCCGTCGGCAGTGGGCGGTGAAACGACGCGGAAGTGCATACCCTCCAGGGTGATATCCTCCACCCGCACTCGCGTTTCCGTCTCCCCGGCGAGTACTGTACTGGCGATATAGCCGGCCCTCCGATCATCAATATGTTGATCGCGCGATGACGGACGACCTGCCGCAATAAATGCCTCAACCAGCGAAGCAATCCCTTTCTCCAGCGCCATATGAAGTTCCTTGTACTGTTTTAATATCCAGTGTTATAGCCTGGATTATGGCGAAAATACAGGCCTGTTGAGGTCGCCTGTGCATTATGGAAAGCGGCTCGCAAAAAAGCGTTTACCTGGCAAAATCCTTTTTGTTTCCGATTTCAAAAGCTGTAGATTGCTCATAACTTCATCACTGGTGATATACTTGAGGTATATATGAGCATGATGGCTGAAAGGGATATGGGCAGAATTCTTCTCGATTTATCAGACGATGTCATTCAACGTCTCGATGACCTCAAAGTGCAGCGTAACATTCCGCGAGCGGAACTGTTACGTGAAGCGGTTGAACAATATCTGGAGAAACAAGATCTAGCTAAAGATACCATCTCCAGTGCGCTGGGTCTGTGGCAAGACTGCGAAGAAGACGGCATGGAATATCAACGTCAGCTACGCAAGGAGTGGTAATGACCTCCGGATCTGCGCTTTTTGATACCAATATTCTTATTGATTTATTTAGCGGGCGTCGCGAAGCCAAACAGGCGCTGGAGGCCTGGCCACCGCAGAATGCGATCAGTCTGATTACCTGGATGGAGGTGATGGTTGGCGCTAAAAAATATCACCAGGAGCAGCGTACGCGAATGGCGTTAAGCACCTTTAATATCATTAACATCTCACAGGATATTGCAGAGCGAAGCATTGCGCTGCGGCAGGAGTATAAGCTTAAGCTGCCGGATGCCATCATTCTGGCGACGGCGCAACTCCATCGTCTGGAACTGATTACGCGGAATACGAAGGATTTTGCCGGTATTCCTGGCGTAGTCACGCCGTACGAACTACACCCTGAATAATTCGAGTGGCAGGAGGACGACAAGGGAGCGACAAACTCGTCTGAAAAGAGTGTGTCCAGCCAAAGGCTGGCCTCTGATGACAGTCAGTGACGCGGGTGAGTCATTCCTGACTACGCTCGTGTCGCAAGAAGGAAAGCGGGCGGCAAGAGCCGCCCGAAATCACACCGCAGAACTTACTCCCCTTCGCCGGGGAACATGAACGGGTTAATTGAGCTCCTGGCGAAGCCTTCCTGTTCCATACGGGCATCGAGCACCAGGGACGCCAAATCGTCGGCGACGGCTTCGACTTTCGGATCCTTCTCCTGATACATAATCTTCAGGTAGGTTCCGCAGTCGCCACAGCTTTCGGCTTTCACCGCTGCCTGCTCGTTGTCCAGCGACCAGTAGTGCAGGTCGCGGCTCTGTTCACAGTTGCTGCACTTGACGCGCACCACGTGCCACTCGGTTTCGCACAGGTTGCAGTGCAGATAGCGCAGCCCCTGAGTGGTGCCGATCTGCACGATGCTGGAGACCGGCATCGAGCCGCATACCGGGCAGAACTGACGCTGTTCGCCGTATTCGGCGCGCGCTTTCCCCGGGATCAGGCTGGCCATCTGCGCCCAGTAGAGCGACAGCGCGGCCCAGATGAACGGCGCTTTATCACTGCTGACGGAGGCGAAGTCGGAAACAAACAGCGCGCTGGCCATCTGCTCCAGCTCCTGCTCAGAGGCTTTTTCCAGATTCTCAATGACCGCCAGCGCCGGGCCGCTCATTTCCGGCTTCAGCTCGGCAATCAGCGAGTGCAACAGCTTGTGCCAGTGCTTGTCGCGCGGCAGAACGTGGATATCCAGCGGCGGTTTACCCTGTTCGCTGGCCGCTTTAATGCGAGCCGTCAGATCCATCTGCAGCGGATGGTCGTACAGCACCACTTCCTGGGCATGGGCGATCAGCGCGGCAAAGCGCAGGTAATCGCCCAGCGGGTTGTTGGCGGCCAGCTCACGCAGGCGTTCAGCGCGGCGGTTATACAGATTTTTCAGCCTGGGGAACAGTAACGGCGGAATTGCTTCCGCCGTGCGTTTCTCGCTCGAACCCAGCTCGTCTTGCGGGATTATGCGAATACTCATTCAGATGACTTTTCCTGTTTCTGGCGGACCTCTCGGTACCAGCGCGGGTGATGTTTCTTCGCCCACGTTTTGGTAACCCAGCCTTCCACCATCGCGGTAATGGTGCCTTTCACCCAGAGGGCGGCGTAGATATGCACCATGATAACCACAATTAACGCCACTGCGGCAAATGAATGCAGCATCAGCGCAAATCGGATCACCGGGATTGAGAAAGCCGGCGCAAAATACGGACGCCAGATGATCACACCGCTCACCAGCAGCAGTACCAGCAAAATAATCGCCGCCCAGAACACGCATTTCTGGCCGAAGTTATAGCGCCCGGTATCGCCCACCTCCTCGTTGACGACGATCTTACGAATATTCTTCGCCCAAAAGATATCATCCCGATTGATTAGGTTGTGGTGCCAGTAACGGAAAAACATGATGATAAACGACGCGAACATCACCACCCCGACGAACGGGTGGAGAATACGCGCCAGCTGCGGCGTACCGAGAATATGCATCAGCCAGTTAAAGGACGGGAAGAAAAAGCCTAACCCGCTCACTGCCGCCAGGACGAAGCAGAAGGCGGTGACCCAGTGGTTGATGCGTTCCGGCGCCGTGTAGCGCACGATGGTGTCACGTCTTTTCATTTGCGCACCTCGTCTTTCTCTTCATGCAGGTTGTCCTCTTCCTCTTCCGCGCGGTTCGGACCGACGCCGACGTAGTGGAAGATACTGGCTGCGAAGGTCGCGGCGAAGCCGACGGCCGCCAGCGGTTTCCAGATGCCTTTCCAGAACTTCACGGTCTGGCTGATCTCCGGGTTTTCCGGCAGGCCATGGTACAGATTCGGCTTGTCGGCATGGTGCAGCACGTACATGACGTGGGTGCCGCCGACGCCGGCCGGATCGTACAGGCCCGCATTGTCATAACCGCGGGTTTTCAGCTCAGCCACGCGTTCACCGGCCAGCGTTTTCATATCCTCTTTGGAGCCAAAGTGGATTGCGCCGGTCGGACAGGTTTTCACGCAGGCAGGCTCCTGGCCGACGGTCACGCGGTCTACGCACAGGGTACATTTGTAGACGCGGTTGTCTTCCGGGTTCAGACGCGGTACATCGAACGGACAGCCGGCGATACAGTAGCCGCAGCCGATGCACTGCTCGGACTGGAAGTCGACGATACCGTTGGCGTACTGAATGATCGCGCCTTCTGACGGGCAGGCCTTCAGGCAGCCCGGGTCCGCGCAATGCATGCAGCCATCCTTGCGAATGAGCCATTCCAGCTTGTCGTTTTGTTCCACTTCCGAGAAGCGCATGACCGTCCATGACTTGGCGGTCAGGTCCGCCGGGTTGTCATACACCCCGACGTTGTGACCGACTTCATCACGAATATCGTTCCATTCGGAGCAGGCCACCTGACAGGCTTTGCAGCCGATACAGGTGGTGACGTCGATAAGCTTCGCCACCTCCTGCTGGTGGTCCCGCGCCTGAGGCGCGGGGGTGAAACCGTTAGTCGCGGAACGACGAATAATATCTTGCGATTGATAAGCCATAAGTCGTCTCCGTTACACCTTTTCCACGTTCACGAGGAAAGCTTTGAACTCCGGTGTCTGCGTATTTGCATCACCGACGAACGGCGTCAGGGTATTAGCAATAAAGCCTTTTTTCGCTACGCCCTCATAGCCCCAGTGAATAGGAATGCCGATGGTATCGATATCCTTACCGTCAACTTTCAGCGTGCGAATACGCTTGGTCACCACTGCCTTGGCTTTGATATAGCCGCGGTTAGAGGAAACTTTCACGGTATCGCCGTGGCCGATGCCGAGCTTATTCGCCAGTTTTTCACCGATCTCCACAAACTGCTCCGGCTGTGCGATGGCGTTAAGCAACGCGTGCTTGGTCCAGTAGTGGAAGTGTTCGGTCAGGCGGTAAGTGGTGCCGACGTACGGGAATTTGTCCGCTTTGCCCATCTGCTCGAGATCGCCTTTGAAGACGCGAGCGGCCGGGTTAGAGACCACGTTCGGATGCAGCGGGTTAGTCCCCAGCGGCGTTTCAAACGGCTCGTAGTGTTCCGGGAACGGTCCTTCCGCCATCTTATCGATAGCGAACAGACGGCCCATCCCTTCCGGCTGCATGATAAACGGACCGACGTCGCTGCCAGGCGCGGCGGCGCTGTAGTCCGGAATATCCACGCCACCCCATTTGGCGCCGTCCCACTTCAGCAACTGACGTTTAGGATCCCACGGTTTGCCCTGCGGGTCCGCGGAGGCGCGGTTATACAGGATGCGGCGGTTGAGCGGCCAGGCCCAGGCCCAACCCAGCGTGTTGCCGAGGCCTGACGGATCGGCGTTATCGCGGCGCGCCATCTGGTTGCCGTCTGGCGTCCAGCTACCGGCGAAGATCCAGCAGCCGCTGGAGGTGGTGCCATCATCGCGCAGCTGGGCAAAGGAGCTCAACTGCTGCCCTTTCTTAACGATCACCGCGCCGGTCGCCGGGTCGGTGATATCCGCCAGCGCTTTACCGTTGCTTTCCATCGCCACTTCTTCAGATGCCGGCTCGTGCGGAGTGGAGTAGTTCCACGTCATGTTGAGCACCGGCTCCGGCGCAGGTCCGCCCTCTTCGGCATACATCTTACGCAGGCGAGTGAAGATACCGGCGAGGATTTCACCATCGGTGACAGCGATCCCCGGGGCGTCCGCGCCTTTCCAGTGCCACTGCAGCCAGCGGCCGGAGTTGACGATCGACCCGTTCTCTTCAGCGAAACAGGTGGAGGGCAGGCGGAACACTTCGGTCTGGATTTTCGACGGGTCAACATCGTTCGACTCACCGTGGTTTTGCCAGAAGGTGGACGTTTCGGTGTTCAACGGGTCGATGGTCACAAGGAACTTCAGCTTCGACAGAGAAGCCACCACCTTGTTTTTGTTCGGGAACGAGGCGACCGGGTTAAAGCCCTGGCAAATATAGCCATTCACTTTGCCCTGATTCATCATCTCGAAATACTGCAGAACGTCGTAGCTCTTATCCCACTTCGGCAGCCAGTCAAAGCCCCAGCTGTTTTCTGCCGTAGCTTTGTCGCCGAAGAAGGCTTTCATCATGGAGACGAAGAACTTCGGATAGTTGCCCCAGTAGTTGACCTGGTCTTTCAGCAGCGGCTTCGGCGTGTTAGCCGTCAGGTAGGTCTGCAGGTCGGCCTGTTTTTCATTCGGCAGCGACATGTAGCCCGGCAGGCTGGTGGAGAGCAGGCCGAGGTCGGTCAGACCCTGGATATTGGAGTGACCGCGCAGGGCGTTGACACCGCCGCCGGCCATCCCCATGTTGCCGAGCAGCAGCTGGATCATCGCCATGGTACGGATGTTCTGCGCGCCGATGGAGTGCTGGGTCCAGCCGAGAGCATACAGGAACGACGCGGTCTTATCCGGCGCGCTGGTTTCGGCAATGTATTCGCAAACTTTAAGGAAGTCGGCCTTCGGCGTACCGCAGATGTTTTCGACTACATCCGGGGTATAACGAGAAACGTGCTGCTTCAGCAGGTTCCAGACGCAGCGCGGATGTTGCAGCGTGGTATCGCGTTTGGCGAAGCCGTTCTCATCCAGCTCATAGTTCCAGCTGGTTTTGTCGTACTGGCGTTTTTCTGCGTTATAGCCGCTGAACAGCCCGTCGTCGAAGCTGTAGTCCTCACGCACGATCAGGCTGGCGTTGGTGTAGGCTTCGGTGTATTCGCGGTTGAATTTTTCGTTATTCAGCAGGTACAGGATCACACCCGACAGGAAGGTAATGTCGGTACCGGAACGAATCGGGGTATAGAAATCTGCCACCGATGCCGTACGCGTAAAGCGCGGATCGATAACGATGAGCTTGGCGCCATTATGAATTTTGGCTTCCATCGCCCAGCGGAACCCCACCGGATGCGCTTCTGCGGCGTTACCGCCCATCACCACGATCAGGTTGGCGTTCTTAATATCCACCCAGTGGTTGGTCATCGCACCGCGACCAAA
>NZ_KV789801.1:27393-106750 GCF_001807705.1 Klebsiella sp. HMSC25G12
GCAAGACTTGCTACCGTTGGTCCGTGTCAGACACGCGCCTGGTTATCCACCGCCAGCATCCCGAGGGCGCGGGTGAATTTTTGCGTTAAATAACCGGTTTCGTTACTGGAGGCGGAGGCGCACAGCATCCCGGTGGTCAACCAGCGGTTGACGGTGGTGCCGGCGTCGTTTTGCGCGATAAAGTTGGCGTCGCGGTCCTCTTTCATCAGCTTGGCGATGCGATCAAACGCTTCGTCCCAGCTGATTTGCTGCCATTTATCGGAACCTGGCGCGCGATATTCCGGGAATTTCAGGCGGCTTTCAGAATGGATAAAGTCCACCAGACCGGCCCCTTTCGGGCAGAGCGCACCACGGTTAACCGGATGATCCGGATCGCCTTCGATATGGAAAATGGATGCTTTGGCGTTTTTTGCGCCGTCGCCGAGGCTATACATCAACAGCCCACAGCCGACAGAACAGTATGTACAGGTGTTACGGGTTTCTCGCGTGCGCAGCAATTTGTACTGCCGTGTCTCCGCGAGCGCAGTTGCCGGGGCAAAGCCCAGCGCTGCTGCCGTGGTTCCCGCCATACCGCCAGCGCAGATCTTAAAGAACTGCCTTCTGCTGACCTGCATGGTTCGCTCCTTGTTTCGACATTGTCACATGTAGTTATTTGCTTTGCGGTGAAGGCCGCAAAGGTTCAGAATTAGGGCTAATTTCCCTCATTCCTGAAGGGATAAAAACAGAATACCACATTGTGTGTATGCCTGTTCCAATACGGTTAAAGCAAAGTGAACAAGAAGCCTCTCGAACAAATCAAAAATGTGACGAATGTCACAGGATATCGCCAGGTCTCCCTCTGGAAACGCGAGGATCTGCAACACCCTCAGCCAGACGAGTTAGCCGAAGAAATTCCCGTCGCGCTGGTCTACAACGGTATCTCCCATGTGGTGATGATGGCCACGCCGAAAGACCTGGAGCAATTCGCCGTCGGCTTTTCCTTATCCGAAGGGATTATCGAGCATCGGCGGGAGATTTTCGGCATGGACGTGGTGTCGGTGTGCAATGGCCTTGAGGTACAGATTGAGCTCTCCAGCCGACGTTTTATGGGGCTCAAAGCCCGGCGTCGCGCGCTGGCCGGGCGCACCGGCTGCGGGGTATGCGGCGTCGAGCAGCTCAATGATATTGGTAAGCCAGTTCAGCCGCTACCGTTCACTCAGACGTTCGATCTAGCCAACCTCGACCACGCCCTGGCGCATCTTAACGACTTTCAACCGGTCGGCCGGCTCACCGGCTGTACCCATGCGGCTGCCTGGGTCAGGACGACTGGCGAGCTGGCGGGCGGTTTTGAAGACGTTGGCCGGCATGTCGCCCTGGATAAACTGCTGGGCCAGCGCGCGGAAATTGGCGAGGACTGGCAGCATGGCGCCGCGCTGGTCTCCAGCCGCGCCAGCTATGAAATGGTGCAGAAGGCCGCGATGTGCGGCGTCGAGATCCTGTTCGCGGTCTCGGCGGCCACCACCTTAGCGGTGGAAGTGGCCGAGCGCTGCAATCTGACGCTGGTGGGCTTTTGCAAGCCGGGCAGGGCGACAGTTTACACCCATCCGCAGCGTTTAATTGCGGGTTAAATATCGATCAATAAATTTGAACAATGACAGCAAATCCTTCCGCTTTTTGTTTAGCGATGTGCGGGCTACTATTTAACACATCAAGGCACGGCGCCTTATCTAAACAACTAAATGAAAGGGTTTATATCATGAAAAGCATCAAAACTTTTGTCGCAGTAATCGCACTGGCCGCTTCTTTTGGTTCATTCGCTGCTGAAACCGTGACTGCAACCGCTGCCACGATGGATGGTGCGGAAGCGAAAATCGCTGCTCAGGCGCAGGCTGCTGGCGCTTCGTCTTACAAAATTACCGAAGCCTTTACCGGCAACCGCGTGCATATGACTGCGGAACTGAACAAATAAGCATAAAGTTACTGTCGAAAGAGCGCCTTAGGGCGCTTTTTTTGTTTCGCTTCCCGCATCGGCGAAATTACCCGATATTCCCCTCTGCTACGAAAAAATGTGGCAGTAATCACGTTTCCGCTCTTTTCTTAAATCCCCATATTAACGGCAAAGGAAAGGTCTGCACGCCTGAATATCTCGATATTTTAACGCTATGAAATATAAAGATATTAAAAACAGAAAGCGATGGCGATCACCCTCTTTAAATGAGATGTTTATCACAGAAATAAGCATGTCACTGCTAATGTCAACCATTCACTGACGTAATTTAATACGCATTATGTGATCTTTATTGCAAATAGAAGGCTTGTACTCAGGGAAAAATGTTGTCAGGCAAATGAGCGAGGAAGCGTCATGAAAATTGGCATCGTTATTAGCGGCGGGGATGTTTCGGGAATGAATAATTTTATATTCCAGATAGCCAGGCAGGCTAATGCCGATATCACGCTGTTTAATGGCGGTATTCCAGGGCTACTGGAGAAAAGTCATCAGGATATGGCGTGGCGCGATCTGGTTGATTTCTCCATTACCGCGGTGCCGATCATTACCTCGGGGCGAACCAGTCGCAAACTGCAGCGCAGTGAATATGAAAGCATTGCTAAAAAACTTAAATCTCTGCGTATTGATGTGCTCATTATGGCCGGGGGGGATGGCAGCCTGCAGTTTCTGAATACCCTTAGTGAATTTGAGATTAATTGCTTTGGTGTCGGGATGACTATCGATAATGATGTGTATGGCAGTGATTATACGATTGGTTTTTCCACGGCCTGTGAGCAAATTATTAAAGAAGTCTCCCGTTTAAGAAATACCGGAAGAGCGCTGCCGGGTCGGGTTTTTATGGTTGAGATATTAGGAGGCTATTGTGGAGAACTAACGTTACAGTCCGCCATTAAATGTAATGCTGATATTGCCCTGATCCCGGAGGCACAGATGCCGCTGACCATGCTTGCGGAACGGATTACCCGGAAGCTGAGCACGCAAAATAGCGTCGTGATCCTCTGCTCAGAAGGCTATACCAAAGAGTACTCTCCCGGCTTTCAGGGGGCGATTGATACCATGATTAAACAGCTGGAACCACAAATAGGTGTCCGTATCCGTAAAACGATCGTCGGCTATGGTTTACGCAGCGGTGATCCAACCTGTGAAGAGATTTATCAGGGTACCATTATGGCCAGTGAAGTGGTTCGCTGTATTCAGTCAGGTATGAAAAATAAAGCCATAATAATTAATTCCAGTAACAAACCTATTCCGATTGATCTAGTCAGTATGAAAAAACGTCTGGTCGATACTGAAGGACATCATTATAAACTTGCCAAGCAACTCAATATTATTTGAGGAGACCCTCCATGCTGAAAATTTTATGCGTATGTGGCTGCGGCCTCGGTTCAAGCTTTGCCATTGAAATGACGGCGAAGGCAGTTTTAAAGAAGCTGGAAATTCCCGCTCATATTGAACACACCACCGTTTCCGAAGCTGGGGCCTTTAAATCGGATATGATTCTGACGCAAAAAACCTTTGCCGACATCTTAACCGCCGATGCCAGTGAAGAAGAAATTAAACGTGTCGTGGTATTGAATAAACTTACTGATAAAGAGGAGATTGAAACCAAGATCGTCGCATTCTTAAAAGAACGTCATCTGAAGGTGGCTGATTATGAATAGCTTCGTTGCGTTTATCGTTAAGGATTTACTCGGCCAGGCATCCATCCTTATTGCTTTTATTGCCATGCTTGGCCTGATCCTGCAAAAGAAATCGCCAGGCAAAACCGCGGAAGGGACATTTAAAACGCTGCTCGGTTTCTTAATTATGATGGCCGGGATAAACATCATTGTCGCCACCCTGACCTTCCTGAATGATATCTTCACCCAGGGGTTTGGCATGAAAGGCTACATCACCGATGTGGCCGCCATCGCCGGGTTAGCGAATCGGGAATTAGGTTCGGAAGTGGCGCTGACGCTGCTGGTGATCTTTGCCGTCAATATTATTATCGCCCGTCTGACGCCGCTGAAATATATTTTCCTGACCGGCCAGGCGCTACTGTGGATGGCGACAATTGGGGCTGTGATTGGCTATAAGTCCGGGCTCACTGGCGTACCGCTGATTTTAACCGGGGGTATCTTCGGCGGTGTGATGGCGGTCTTAATGCCGGCCCTGGCGCAGTCGGTGGTCAGGCGCATTACCGGGTCTGACGATGTGGCCCTGGGGCACTTCTGTACCATCGGCTATCTGGTGCAGGCTGCGGTCGCTAAAGTTGTCGGAAAAGGCTCTCGCTCCACGGAAGATCTCGAACTGCCTGATAACTTTAAGTTTCTGCAGGATACCTATCTGGCCATGGCGGTGGTGATGGTGCCGATGTATCTCATCCCGGCTATTGCGGCGGGGCCGCAGTACATCGCGCAATTCTCCGGCGGCATTAATTACCTGATGTATGCCTTCATGCAGTCCATTCAGTTTGTCGCCGGGGTCTTTGTCCTCTATAGCGGTGTGCGTTTATTACTCAATGAGCTGGTGCCGGCTTTTCGCGGTATCGCGATGCGTATTGTCCCGGATGCAAAGCCTGCTCTCGATTGCCCGGTGCTGTTTCCCTATGCGCCAAATGCGGTGATTGTCGGATTTCTGGCGACGACTGTCGGCTCGATTATCGGCATGCTGGTTTTCCCGATGTTCGGTCTGGCGATGATCCTCCCCGGGCTGTTAACCAACTTTTTCGCCGGCGGTACGGCAGGGGTATTTGGTAATGCGCTGGGCGGACGTCGCGGGGCGATGATCGGCGGGGTTATCCACGGTCTGTTTATCACTTTTCTGCCGGCTATTCTGGTGCCCATGCTGGAGAGCTACGGCTTTACGGGCGTCACCTTCAGCGATTCTGACGTCATCAGCTCCGGTCTGGTATTAGGCCACGCCTTCCAGAATAACTGGCTCTTTGTCGCCTTGTTTATTGTGTTTGTCGCCGCACTGGCATGGTTTGTAAACGGTAAATCCGCTAAGCCGAAAGGGGAAAATGTTCATGAGTCTGTATAATTTTAATGAGATTTTAAACATCGCTCAGGAAAGAAATTTTAAAGCGATTGGCTCGTTTAACTTGCACTGTATTGAGATGTTACCGGCTTTTTTCAAAGCCGCGCAAAACAGCCACAGCCCATTAATGATCCAAATATCAACCGGTACCGCAGAGTATCTGGGGTATCGGTTACTGGTCGATGCCGTGCGTTCATTAGCAGACAGTGAAAATATCCCGACCTGCCTGCACCTCGATCACTGCTCCGATATTAAAGCCATCGAGACGGCAATGAATGCGGGCTTTTCTTCGGTGATGTACGACGGGTCTCACTTAAGCCTCGAGGAAAATATCGGTAACACGCGGATTGTGGTGGAAATGGCCCGGCCGCGGAATATTACGGTAGAAGGTGAGCTGGGGGCGATCGGCGGGTCAGAGGATGGAAAAGCGGTGGCTGCCGAAGATATCTGTTTTACTACCGTCGACGACGCGAAACGTTTTGTGGAGGAGACGCAGGTCGATATGCTGGCCGTCTCGGTGGGCACTGTGCATGGCCTGTACACCGGTAAAGCGCAGATACAGCATGCGCGGCTGAAGGCGATAAGCGAAGCGACTGGCGTGCCGCTGGTGCTGCATGGCGGCACAGGCGTTAGTGACGACGATATGCGGCTGGCCGTCACTGAAGGGATTAATAAAGTGAACGTCGGAACGGAAATGAACGTGCAGTGGGTCGACCGCTGTAAATCAACGTTCGAGAAAGGAAAAGTAAATGACAGCGTACGGAAATTTTTAATTCCCGCCAACCAGGCAGTGACTGCCGTATTAATGGAAAAAATGGCGCTATTTAAATAGCGTTTTTACCGACACATATCTTTTGTTGCCCTGTCTTCCGCCAGGGAGGGAGCTTGCTATGTTTGAATCATTGAAAACGCTGTGGAAAAAAGAGCAAAACCCGCTGCAGGATTATGATCAACAGTCCCGTCAGCTGGCGGAAGAGATCGCCAGACTGGAAGGCGAATTACAGCGCCAGCCCGATAATAGCGACGTGCAAAAAACATTGATGTTGACTTACAACCGGGCATTATCGGTATATGCCAAGAGTAAGAGCCACCGGCAGGATATCGATGCGCTGTTTCTGCAGATTGATAATTTACGCAATATTATTCGTCGCAATATCTAGGAACAGAGAATGACCATAAAAGAACTGCTTATTGAGGCCGATGCCATTCAGGTTGGCGTTGTGGAATCCGACTGGCAGCGGGTAATAAAGTTGGCTGCCCGCCCGCTGGAGGCGAAAGGCTTTATTTCGGCGGAATATAGCCAGGCGGTGATCGATAATACCTTGAATCATGGCGCTTATTACGTTTTTGATGAAGGGATTGCCATCCCCCATGCCCGCCCCGAGTGCGGCGTCAGACGCAACTGCTTTAGCCTGGTGGTGCTGAAAAAGCCCATCCCGTTTGCGGACAGTGAAAAGGCGGACATTGTTATTATGTTTGGTGCCCGGGACAGCAATGCGCATATCGAGGAGGGCATCCGTTCCATCGTCGCGCTGCTGGATAACAATGACACCATGGCCAAACTGCGGACGGCCCGCAGCCGGGAGGAGGTCGTCGCATTACTATGAACAGACATCTGACCCCAGGCTGCAAAACGGCCATATTAATCAACGGCATTCCGGCGTCGGGGAAGAGCACCATCACCCGTTTGCTGGCGGAGACCTTTAGTCTACCAGTGTTGACGATCGACGGCATCAAAGAGCCGTTTATGGCGCGCCTGGCCCCTGTCGACCGGCCGATGAATCGCCAGCTGGGCTGTGCGGCGTATGAGGTGATTTGGTCGATTGTCGGCGCGTCGCCTGCCAGCATGGTTTGGTTGATCGACGCCTGGTTCGGTTTTCAGCCGCGGGAGACCTTGCAGAGACTGCTACAGCAGGGGGGCGTGGAGCAGGTAATTGAGATCTGGAACCATATTACCCCGGAGCTGGCCGTCGCACGCTATGCCTCGCGGCTGGCGACGCGGCCGCCGGGCCACCCCGGCGAGGAGTATCTGCCGGAGCTGGCCCAGCTGGCCGGGCGGGCGCAGCCCATGTCTTTAGGGCCCGTATTGACGATAGACCAGCGGTATCCGCTGGAGATAAAACCGATTATTCACTGGCTTGAAGGCACGATCGCTGGAAAGCACGCCGGTTTGGCGGATTACGCTTACCCGCCCTAAGGCATACCCGCCAGGCGCAGCAGCGCGGTCACCACGGCGGCGGCGATAATCACGCCGATCAGCGGGACCTTGCGCCAGGCGAGGAACACGGCGACAGCCACACCCAGAACGCGCGCCATGCCGGCGAAATGCGCCCCTTCATAGAAGGTGGTGGCCAGGGCGACGGAAAAAAGCAGCACCGTCGCCGCATCGGAAAGCAGCGCCTGCGAGCGCTCGGAAAATGCCAGCCGATTGCCGAGCTTCGCGCCGCCGAGGCGCATTAGATAGGTTCCCAGCGACAGGATGGCGATACCGGCGATAAACAGCGTCATATTGCCCATTATTTTTTCCTCGACAGTAAACCAAACAGCGAAAGCAGCACCGGCAGCCCGGTGGGCACAAACGGTACGGCGGCAAGCGCCAGTGCGGCGCCGCTGGCGGCGCGGATCAGCGTAGTGCGGTTTTTAAAGGCCGGGATCACCAGCGCCAGCAGGATCGCCGGGAAGACCGCATCAAGCCCGATGGTTTCCGGCGCTGGCAGCAGTTTGCCGACGGCCGCGCCGGTTAGCGTGCCGAGGGGCCAGATCAGCGCGACGCCGGCGCCGCACAGCCAGTAGGCCGCTTTGCGCTGCGCAGGGGTGGGCTGCGACAAGCCAAAGACCACGCTCTCGTCGTTCATAATGTGGCACCCGATAAAGCTTAAGGCGCGCCGACCAACCAGTTCGCGCACGGTCACCCCGAACGGGATATGGCGCGCGTTGACTAACAGGCCAGCGGCAGCGGCGGCCAGTGGGCTACCGCCGCTGGCGATAATGCCGATAAACATGAATTCAGAAGCGCCTGCCAGCACGGACACCGAAAGCAAGAGCGGCACCCATAAGGGGAAGCCGTAAGCCACCGCCAGCGACCCATAGGACATACCCACCACCCCGACGGCCAGGCAGACCAAAACGATCGCTTTTATCGTGTCTCCGCTGAGACTGGAGAGAGTTTGTTTCATATCACTTAGCCATATCGAACGATTTCCCATTATAATGAACACATAATGAACGTTTTTCAAGACGAACGAATCGTTCGATATAAAAAACAAAGGGGCGGGTATGACACAGCCAATCAGCGTTATTGCCAAAAGCCTGGTGCGGGAGCGGGCGCGGACCGGTCTCTCGCTGGCGGAAGTCGCGCGTCGGGCGGGTATCGCAAAATCCACGCTATCGCAACTGGAGTCCGGCAACGGCAATCCGAGTCTGGAAACGCTGTGGTCGCTCTGCGTGGCGCTGGATATCCCGTTTGCCCGCCTGCTTGAGCCGCAGGTGAACAAAACGCAGGTGATCCGCCGCGGAGAGGGGACAAAGGTGGTGGCGGAGCAGGCGAACTATCAGGCCATTTTGCTGGCCGCTTGTCCGCCAGGCGCGCGTCGGGACATCTATTTACTGTTAACCCAGCCCGGCGCCGATCGTATTTCGCATCCGCATCCGCCAGGCTCGGTGGAACATATTATCGTCACCCAGGGGCGGGCGCGGGTAGGGCTGACGTCGGCGCCGGAAGAGCTCGGCGAGGGCGACTATATCTGCTACCCGGCGGATCAGGAGCATGTTTTTCAGGCGCTGGAGCCGGATACGCAGGCTCTGCTGATCGCTGAGCAAAATTAGTCATAATCTGCGCATTTTATTTTGATGCGCAGAAGATTCTTTCATTTCTCATTAATGATTGAGTGAGCTATTTATCTGCTCAATATCTTCATCGTTTTTCCATTTTTGTTTCCTTCCGTTTTGCCTAAAAACATGGGATTGATGTCACTCTTCCTGCCGGAAGGGGTTCGTATACTTAATTCGTGACATTGGGGTCTATTATGTTTTTAGAAGAACGCAGACGGCATATCCTGAAATATTTAAACGATCATGAACGTGGTTTTGTTAATTATTTTGCTGCTTATTTTGGTGTTTCAAAAGAAACCATTCGTAGTGATTTAAATACTCTTTCAGAAATGGGTGTCGTGCAACGTTGTTATGGCGGGGCGATTATTTCACGGCGCAATTTACAGGCTGAGCTTATTTCTGAAACCGGTGATAGTTTCGGGGTGCTGTTGCAGCCTATTAATCACCGAAAACCTACGGTGAGTGGTCAGCAGAAAGGAAAATCGATGAACGGCAAAGTGTGTGTATTCGGCTCATTTAATGTGGATATTGTGGCCCGAGTGGAACGTTTTCCGCGCGGTGGCGAATCGCTACTGGCGCTCGCCAGCAGCCTTGGGCCCGGTGGAAAGGGGGCAAATCAGGCGACGGCTGCCAGTAAAGCCGGTGCGCAGGTACATTTTGTCGCTAAGGTTGGCAAAGATCAGTTTAGCCATTTAGCGGCCGATCATCTGACCCGTTCTGACATACACTCCTTTACGCTTTATCAATCTGAGAGCGAACCAACCGGCAATGCCATTATTTATGTCTCGCAGGAAAATGGCGAAAATATGATCGCTATTTACTCCGGCGCGAATACGACGATAACGCATAATGAAATTGAGGCGATTATTCCTGAACTCACCTCTTCTGATGTTTTATTAGTTCAGCTTGAGAATAATTTTGACGCTACCCATGCGTTAATAAAAATAGCCAGGGAGCTAGGAAAGACCGTCATTCTAAACCCTGCTCCGTACTCAGCAGAAATCATTCCCAGTATTCCTTATGTCGATGTGATTACACCGAATGAAACCGAGGCTTCATTGTTATCTGGTATCGAGATTAACGATGTTGATACCGCCAAAGAGGCTGCACTGCGCATCGCTGAATTAGGGGCTAAGAAAGTCCTTATTACCATGGGATCGCGCGGCGCGCTGCTGCTGGATAATCGCCAGTTTAGCCATATTCGCGCTTTCCCGGCGGTCACTGTCGATACCACCGGCGCTGGCGATGCCTTTAATGGCGCGCTCGCCGCCTCGCTAGCTGCTGGCAACACCCTGGTTCAGGCCGCGACCTGGGCCTCCGCATTCGCCTCTCTGGCCGTCGAGCTGGAGGGGGCTTCCAACATGCCTGACTTTGCACAGGCAAACTCTCGACTCCGTACCCTCTAATCCAGGAAAAATAAGATGAAAACGATTAACGGTGTTGTTCCCGTCATGCTGACCCCATTTACCACTGACGACCAGATTGATTATCCGGCTCTGGCGAAGCTGATCGACTGGTACCTGGCAAAAGGCGTGGATGCGCTTTTTGCCGTCTGCCAGTCCAGTGAAATGCAATATCTCAGTCTGCAGGAGCGTGTCGAGCTGGCGCGTTTCGTGGTGTATCACGTGGCGGGGCGCATCCCCGTGATTGCCTCGGGCCATATTAGTGACGACCTGGCGGCGCAAAAGGAAGAGCTGCTGGCAATGTCGCAGACCGGCATTGATGCGCTGGTGCTGGTTACCAATCATCTCGATCCGCGCAATGAAGGCAGTGAGTTCTTTTTCGCTACCCTGCAATCGCTGCTGGCGGTGCTGCCGGTTTCGATGCCGCTGGGGCTGTATGAGTGTCCGGCGCCGTATCGCCGTCTGCTTAGCGACGACGAGTTCGCCTGGTGCGCCAACAGCGGCCGCTTTGTGGTTTTGAAAGATGTGAGCTGTGATCTGCCGACCGTTGAGCGCCGCGTGCGCCTGGCTCAGGGAACCCCGTTGAAAGTGATCAACGCCAATGCTGCTATCGCCTGGCCTGCGATGCTGGCGGGTGCCGAGGGCTTTAGCGGTGTGTTTACCAACTTCCACCCGGAGCTGTATAGCTGGCTGTGGCGAGAAGGCAAAAACCAGCGGGCGCTGGCCGACGAGCTGGCGGTATTCCTGTCGCTGGGAGCGGTCACCGAAACACTGGGCTACCCGAAGAACGCCAAAATTTACCATCAGCGGCTGGGGACCTTCGACAGTGTTACCTGCCGGGTTAACAAAGACGATGTACTGAGCAAGTTCTGGGGGCTGACGGTGATCCTCGATCAGATCCGCGTGGGCACTGAACTGTGGCAGCAGCGGATCGCAGGCTAAGGGAGGGATCATTATGATCGTATCAAGTCTGCACGCGTGGCCTGCACAACAGGCCGCGTTTCATCCGGTGATTCGTCAGGCGCTGGCGTTTATCGCCAGCCAGGATTTTCAGCACTTTGCGCCGGGTAAAATCGACCTGATCCCGGGGAAACTCTTCTGCCTGTTGCAGGAGATGGACAGCATGCCTTTTGCGCAGGCGCGTCCTGAATCGCACCGCCAGTTTATTGATATTCAGTATCTGATCTCCGGCGAGGAGCGCATGGGGGTCAGCCGTGCTGAAAGCCGTTGCCATCACGTTACCGAGGATCTGACGCCGCAGCAGGACATTCTGTTCTGGCAGGTCGAAGACGAGGAAACGCAAATAAGGCTGACGCCCGGCATGTTTGCCATTTTCTTTCCACAGGACATCCACCGCCCCTGCTGCCACCCGCGAGAGGGCGAACAGAAACATCTCCGGAAAGCGGTGATGAAAATCGATCGCGCCTTGCTGGAGGACGGTTTATGAGTTCGCTAAATCACACTACTGCAGCGGCTATCGCGGCGCCGAAACTCTCACGCCGACGCTGGGGGATCATTTTAATCCTGCTGCTGGCTGCGGTGGTGAACTACCTTGATCGCGCCAACCTGAGTATTGCTAATACCACCATTTCGAAGGAGTTTGGTTTCTCCGGAACCGAAATGGGTCTGCTGCTATCGGCGTTTCTCTGGCCTTATGCGCTGGCGAACCTGCCGGCCGGCTGGCTGGTCGACCGTTTCGGCTCGAAGAAAATGTTCACCGGCGCGCTGACGCTATGGTCTGCCGTGACCTTTCTGATGGGATTTGTGAATACCTATAGTTTCTTCTATGGCCTGCGGGTGCTGCTGGGGGTGGCTGAGTCGCCGTTCTTTACCTCTGGTATCAAGATCACCCAAAGCTGGTTTTCGGATAAAGAGCGCGGCCTGCCGACATCGATTATCAATACGGGTTCGCAAATCGCTAACGCCATCGCGCCGCCGCTGCTGACGCTTCTGCTGTTGTGGGTTGGCTGGCGCGGGATGTTTATCGCCGTGGGTCTGCTGGGTATACCGTTGATTCTGGCGTGGCTGAAGTTCTATCGCGATCCGGATGCGCGGGAAGCGATGCTGATCCACACTGGTAAGGTGGTGATGGCTGAGGCCGATAAGCCACAAGTTAGCTGGGGCGAGCTGTTTCGCAATAAAACGACCTGGTTCATGATCTCCGGCAACTTCTGCATCATGTTTACTATCTGGGTTTATCTGACGTGGCTGCCGGGTTATCTGGAAACATCGATGGGATTCAGCCTGAAGCAGACGGGCTTTATTGCCTCGATTCCATTCTTTGCCGGTATTCTTGGCGTCCTTTGCGGCGGGATGCTCTCTGACCGTCTGGTGCGCAGAGGGATTAATGCGGTAACGGCGCGGAAGGTGCCTATTGTGGTGGGGGCGGCAATGGCGGCCTGTTTTGTGATGCCAATTCCGTTTGTCAGCAACAGCGGTACCGCGATTACGCTACTGACGCTGGGTTATTTCTGCTCGCAAATGCCGTCCGGGGTTATTTGGGCGCTGGCGGCGGATATGGCGCCCAAAGAGCAGGTCGCTTCTCTCGGTGCGATCCAGAACTTTGGCGGTTTTCTGGGCGCCGCGCTGGCACCGGTGATCACCGGGATTATCCTTGATGCTACCGGTCAGTTCACCAATGTCTTTATTCTCGGCGGCTGCCTGCTGTTCCTTGGCGCCTGTCTCTATGGCTTCTTTGTGCGTAAACCGCTGACGCAGTAGTTTTTCCTCAGAACAAAGCGCCGAACGGCGCTTTGTCTCTGTTGCTGGACGTCATAGCCATATTGCGGGAAACTAGCTTTCCTATGCGAAAACAGGGATTTTTATGTCGCTGAAAGCCATTGCCAAACAACTTGGGATCTCCGTCACGACCGTCAGCCGGGCGTTGAACGGCTATGACGATGTGTCACAGGAGACCCGCGCCCGGGTTGAGGCTGAAGCGCAGCGCCGGGGCTATCGCCCCAACACTTTCGCCCGCCGTCTGAAAATGGGCACCATTGATGCCGTTGGTCTCGTCTTTCCTGTCCGCCCCGTGCCGCTCAACAATAACGTTTTTCTTGAGATGGTTGGGGAGATCAGCCATGAGCTGGCGCGCCATGACATTGATTTGTTGCTGATCGCCGATGATGAACAGGCGGATAAACATGGCTATATGCGCATGGTGCAGGGCCGTCGCGTCGACGCTTTAATCGTGGCCCATACCCTGGATGACGATCCGCGGCTGGCGCAGCTGCAGGCCTCAGGCTTTCCGTTTCTGGCGCTTGGCCGTAGCCGCCTGGCACAGCCCTACGCCTGGTTTGATTTCGATAACTATGCCGGCACCTGCCGCGCCACCCGCCATCTGATTCAACAGGGCCACCAGCGTATCGCGCTGTTGGGCGAGAACAACAATCAGGCGTTTATTTTGCAACGGCGTAACGGCTACCTCGATGCTCTGCGCGAGGCGGGGTTATCCGATGCGTGGCTGCGTAGCGTGCCGGCGACGCGCCGCGGCGGCTATCAGGCCACGCTGGAGCTGCTGCGTCTGCCGGAGCCGCCTACCGCGATCATCACCGACTGCAACACCCATGGCGATGGCGCCGCCATGGCGCTCGCCCATCTGGGCCGTTTAACCGGCGACAACCGCGTCGCCCTGGTGGTGTATGACGGGCTGCCGCAGGACAGCATCATAGAGACCGATGTCGCCGCGGTGATCCAGTCCACGCGCCAGGGCGTGGGGCGGCAGATTGCCGATATGGTCCGCCGCTTAATTGCTGGCGAGGATCTGGCCTCGCTGCAGGTGCTCTGGCAGCCCGAATTCATCCCCGGCGAAACTGCCTGACCTGACCCCTTTTTAACCCGTAATTCTGAAGCCGATCACGAATCCGAAACGTTTTGGTTGGCATCCGAAACGTTTCGGATCAACAGTAAGACATTCCTTGTTATGGAGATGTCTGATGTCTGATTCGCTGATTCACCTGCAAAGTGCCGGTGCCGATGTTGTCATTAAAACTCGCCCTTTCGCCGAAATTGTCTACTGGGGGCCCCATTTAAGCCACTTTTCACCGCAGGATGCCGACAGCCTGACGCGCCCGGTCGCCAACGGCAGACTGGATGTCGATTCGCCAGTGACCTTAATGGCAGAGCTGGGCCATGGCCTGTTTGGTGCGCCGGGCATTGAAGGCCATCGTCAGGGTCTGGATGCCTCTCCGCTGTTCACCACCAGCGAAGTGCGGCACGAGGGCCAGACGCTGACCCTGGTCAGCGAAGATCCACAGGCCGGCCTGCGTCTGCACAGCGAGATCGCGCTGGATGCCAGCGGCGTGCTGAGTGTGCGCCATGGCGTGACCAATCTGCGCGCCAGCCCATGGCAGGTGGATCGCCTGGCGGTCACATTGCCGGTCGCCGAACGCGCTCGCGAGGTGATGGCTTTCCATGGCCGCTGGATCCGCGAGTTCCAGCCTCACCGCCTGACGCTGGAGCACGACAGCTTTGTGCTGGAGAACCGCCGCGGGCGCACCTCTCACGAACATTTCCCGGCCCTGATCACCGGCAGCCGCGCCTTTAGCGAGATGCAGGGTGAAGTCTGGGGCGTACATCTGGCCTGGAGCGGTAACCATCGCCTGCGGGCAGAGGTGAAAACCGATGGCCGCCGCTATCTACAGGCCGAGGCGCTCTATCTGCCGGGTGAAATGGCGCTGGCGGAAGGGGAAACCTTGTGGACACCGTACCTGTATGCCAGCTACTCGGCGAACGGGCTGAACGGCATGAGCCAGCAGTTCCATCGTTATCTGCGCGAACGGATTATTCGCTTCCCGGGCAACAAGCCGCGCCCGGTGCATCTCAACACCTGGGAGGGGATCTATTTCGACCACGACCCGGACTACATCATGCGTATGGCTGACGAGGCGGCGGCGCTGGGCGTCGAGCGCTTTATTATCGATGACGGCTGGTTTAAAGGGCGCAACGACGACTGGGCGGCGCTTGGGGACTGGTATCTTGATGAGAAAAAGTACCCCCACGGCCTGACGCCGGTTATTGATCACGTGAAATCGCTGGGGATGGAATTCGGTATTTGGGTGGAGCCGGAAATGATTAACCCGGACTCCGATCTGTACCGGGCGCACCCGGACTGGGTGCTGGCGCTGCCGGGCTATACCCCGCTGACCGGCCGCCATCAGTTTGTCCTGAATCTCAACATTCCGGAAGCGTTTGATTATCTGCTGGAGCGGATGAGCTGGCTGCTGGGCGAGCACGCGGTGGACTACGTGAAGTGGGATATGAACCGCGAGCTGGTGCAGCCTGGGCATCAGGGACGCGCCGCCGCGGACGCGCAAACGCGCCAGTTCTACCGCCTGCTGGATACGCTGGTGGCCCGTTTCCCGCACATTGAATTTGAATCCTGCTCCTCCGGGGGCGGGCGGATCGATTATGAAGTCCTCAAGCGCAGCCATCGCTTCTGGGCGTCTGACAACAATGACGCCCTTGAGCGCAACACTATCCAGCGCGGCATGAGCTACTTCTTCCCGCCGGAGGTGATGGGCGCGCACATCGGTAATCGCCACTGTCATGCCACCTTCCGCCAGCACAGTATCGCCTTCCGCGGCCTGACGGCGCTGTTTGGTCATATGGGACTTGAGCTGGATCCGGTGAGCGCTGATGAAGAAGAGCGCGCCGGATACCGGAAATATGCGGCCTTACATAAACAGTGGCGCGACGTGATCCATCACGGCGTGCAGTGGCGGATGGATATGCCGGACGCTACCACCCTTGCCCATGGCGTCGTCAGCCCGGATAAAGCGCAGGCGATTTTCCTCGTCAGCCAGCTGGCGATGCCGGACTACACCCTGATGGCGCCGCTGCGCCTGGCGGGGCTGGAGGCGAGCGCCCGCTATCAGGTGACGCTCCTCGATCATCCGAACATTCAGATAACCGGCGAGGGTGGCCACACCATGCGGAAGCTGCCGGCATGGATGACGACGCCGCAGACGGTGAGCGGTGAGTGGCTACAGCAGGCGGGGCTGGCGCTGCCCATCCTCGACCCGGAAAGCGCCATTCTGATTGGCCTGCAACGCGTGTGATGGTATCGGGCCGCGTCGCGGCCCTTCTTGAGGAAAATATAATGAACCCGACCGTCTGTACCCACAAAAACAACCCCAACTTCTGGATTTTCGGGCTGTTCTTCTTTCTCTACTTCTTCATCATGGCCACCTGCTTTCCGTTTCTGCCGATCTGGCTGTCGGACGTCATCGGCCTGAATAAAACCGAAACCGGCCTCGTTTTCTCCAGCCTGTCGCTGTTCGCCATCTGTTTCCAGCCGGTCCTCGGGGTGATCTCTGACAAGCTGGGGCTGAAAAAACACCTGATGTGGATCGTGACTGTTCTGCTGGTGCTGATTGCTCCCTTCTTCCTCTATGTTTTCGCTCCGCTGCTGAAAACCAACATCTGGCTCGGGGCGCTGAGCGGCGGCGCCTATATCGGCTTTGTATTCTCCGCAGGTGCCGGCGCGATGGAGGCCTATATTGAACGGGTAAGCCGCAACAGCGGGTTTGAATACGGCAAGGCGCGCACCTTTGGCTGTCTGGGATGGGCGCTGTGCGCGACCACCGCCGGAATGCTGTTCAGCATTAATCCCGAATGGGTGTTCTGGATGGGGTCGGCCGCCGCGCTGCTGTTGGTGGTGCTGGTGGCCATCGCCAAACCGCAGGCCAGTCAGTCCGCGCAGGTAATGGATTCGCTCGGCGCCAATCGCCCGGCGATCGATTTAAAAACGGCGGTGCGCATGTTCCGCCAGCGTAAGATGTGGATGTTTATTCTGTATGTTATCGGCGTGGCCTGCGTGTATGACGTTTTCGATCAGCAATTCGCCACCTTCTTCAAATCGTTCTTTGCGACCCCGGAAGCGGGCACCCGCGCCTTTGGTTTCGCCACCACCGCGGGAGAAATATGTAACGCCATCATTATGTTCAGCTCGCCGTGGATTATTAATCGCATCGGGGCGAAGAATACCCTGCTGATCGCCGGGATGGTGATGGCGGCAAGAATGATTGGCTCTTCCTTCGCCACTACGGCCGCGGAAGTCGTAGCGTTGAAAATGCTCCATGCGCTGGAGGTGCCGTTCCTGCTGGTGGGCGCCTTTAAATACATTACCGGCGTGTTTGATGTCCGGCTGTCGGCGACCATTTACCTGGTGGGCTTCCAGTTCGCCAAGCAGGTGGCGGCGATCTTCCTCTCCGCCTTCGCCGGCAATATGTACGATCGGATCGGCTTTCAGGATACCTATATGATCCTCGGCGGTATTGCCCTGACGGTCACCTTAATCTCCGCGTTTACGTTAGCGGGTAAGGCGAAAACCGAGCCGCTTCGGGATAATGCGATGATTGTTTAATCTCCGAAATTTCATGGCACAGGAATGTGCCTGAAAGATAAGAAAGTTGACATGTTAAATATGAGAAACACATGAAAGGGCTATGGGTTATTTTTCTTCAGTAAAGAAGTATTAATACTTGTATAGCTAACCCCCTCATCCCCGTGATGAGGGGTAATGATATAATCACTCCTCTGTTTTCCTGCCTAAAAATATTGATATCTTTTGAGTTCATTAATTTCTCTCAAGGAACGTAAATGAATAACGATGGCCAGTAAAATAAAAATGCGAGGCCAGAGTATGGATCTATGTAACGCAGCAACATGTGAACTGGATTACATTCTTGGCAGAGATCACAATTTATAGTGAACACCATTGTTAGAGGGTATGTTCAATCATCATGGCATCTATTAAAGACGTAGCGAAAAGAGCTGGGGTCTCGACGGCAACCGTATCGCGAGTGCTCAACAATCATCCCAGCGTCGTGCCGGAAACGCGGCAGGCTGTGCGTGATGCGATGGATTATCTCTGCTATGTCCCCAGCAAAAGTTCGTTTCAGCTTAGCGGTAAATGTTCAGGGTTGATTGGTGTGGTTTTGCCTAACCTGGTGAATCCTCATTTCTGTGAACTGCTGGCGACGGTGGAAGAAGAGGCCCGGTATATCGGCAAATCGGTGATCGTTAAAACGCATCAGAATCAGCCGCAGCAGGATAAACATATTATTCTGACCTTAGTGGGGATGGGCATTGACAGTTTGCTATGGGTGCCGACAGAAGCAGAAGCCGAACTTTCAGAATGGTTAAGCATTACCCGGATCCCGGTCGCCGTCGTCACCCAGGTGTCCCGGTTCTTTAACTCCGTATCGATTAACTAGGACCGGGGGGCAGAAAGTATTGCGGAACATTTTATTCATACAGGCCATCTTTCGTTTGGCTTTGTTGCCCAGGAAGGGGTTGATAATCGTAAGGTTTCATCGTATACCAAAAAAATAGCGAGTCATGGTTTAAAACTTGCTAAAGATAATTCGTTCTGGATAGCCAAAGGAGAGGGGGAAAAGATATCAGGCCATATTAGCATTCTTGATGATATTATTGCGAAACTCAGCGATCCGAAGCGAATCTGTACATGTCTGCTAGTGTATAACGATATTGCGGCAAATTATATTATCGATGGGCTAAAAGAAAAAGGCATCTCCATTCCTGAAGATGTTGCGATTGCCAGTTTTGACAATACCTTGCTGGCACAAACTAAAAAAATAACCAGCGTTGCACAGCCGGTAAATGAAATTGCTCACCTCGCGTTTCAGATGGTGAAGCATCAACAGCAGCCGGACAGTATTGAAATGCACGAAATTGTCTCTCGGTTAATTGTTCGTGAGAGCAGCGTAAAAATTAATATTACTTCCCTGTAAGGGATATATGTTTAGAAATGGCGCGACAATTTGCGCCATGGGCTCCTTTTAACAAAAAATAGGTATATTTATGTCTGCTACCGCAATGGAAAAGCCAAGTGCTTATGAAAAGCTGGGGTTGAGGGAGAAGATCGGCTACGGGATGGGGGACGCTGGTTCAGGAATGATATGGAGTGTACTGGCGCTCTATCTGACGTGGTTTTATACCGATGTCTATGGCCTCAATGCCGGGGTGGTGGGCACATTATTCCTCGTTATTCGCATCTTTGACGCGTTTAGCGATCCGCTGATGGGGGCAATCTGCGACCGCACGGTGTCACGCTGGGGAAAATTCCGTCCATGGCTATTATGGATGGCGCTTCCGTTTGGTCTAGGCGCGGTACTGATGTTCACTACCCCAGAACTCAGCATGAACGGAAAGATTATCTATGCCTGGGTTACTTATCTGGTCATGTCGCTGATTTATACCGCGATTAATATTCCCTATTGCTCCGTCGGCGGCGTCATTACCCTCAATCAAAAAGAGCGCATGGGTTGTCTGTCATGGCGCTTTTTCCTGAATGGCCTGGCAACATTAATTATCTCCTCCTCTATTCTGCCGTTAACCGACTGGCTGGGTAACGGCGACCGCGCCTCCGGTTTCCAGCTGACCATGGTCATTATGGGCGGGGCGGCAACGCTGATGTTCCTGTTCTGCTTTTCCAGCATTAAAGAGCGGGTGGTATCGGTTAAGCAAAACGAGTCGTTGAAGAAAGACCTGCGGGATATTATCAAAAACGATCAGTGGCTCTTAATGATCTCTATTACTTTCCTGAACGTTTTTCCGGCATTTATCCGCGGTGGCGTCACTATTTATTATGCGACTTATGTCATGAAGGCGTCTGTCGGATTTATTACCTTCTTTATGGCGCTGGGCGTGGCCTGTAATATGCTGGGCAGCGTGCTTGCCAAACCGCTTACCGATCGCTTTGATAAGCTGGCGCTGTTCCGTATTATTAATATTATTCTCGGGTTTCTGTCATTGGCGCTGTGGTTTATCGATCCGCAATCGTTGACCCCGCTGATGGCGCTATTTATCGTCATTAACGTTCTGCATTTAATTCAATCTGGCCCCATTCTGTGGGCGATGATGTCCGATGTCGATGACTACGGTGACTGGAAGTTCGGTAAACGCCTGACCGGTATCTCTTTCGCGGGTAACCTTTTTATGCTCAAAATGGGGCTGGCGGTGGCTGGCGCAATCGTCGCCTGGATTCTGGCGTTTACCGGCTATATCGCTAATGAACCACAGCAAAATTCCCAGACCATTCAAGGCATTATCATGATGTTCTCACTGCTGCCGATGGTGAGTTATTTCATTAGCGCGTATCTGGTGCGCTACTTCAAGCTGAATAACGCCTTCCTTGAAAAAATCAAAGCCGATCTTGCAAAACGTGAACTGGAAAAAGGACGCGGTTAATGGGTAGGGGAGCAGTCTATCCGTATTATTTATCATTCAATATCAGTCTTAATGAAACTAGAATATTTTAAGTGATTTTCTGTTCATATCAGAGGAGGTTCTTTATGACGCATAATAATTATTATGACGTGACGCAGTGGCATATCGGTAATCCTTATAAGGATATTGGGGAGGTTATTAACAGTATTATCCTCGATATTAAAAAACGACAAACCGCAACTGATGTTAATAACGGCGGGAAACCTGGCGCCGTTATCTATATTCCGCCCGGCGATTATCATCTCAAGACGCAGGTTTTTATCGATATCAGTTATTTAAAAATTATGGGTGCCGGACACGGTTTTGTCTCCTCAAGTATTCGTTTCAATACGCCGGCTGTCGAGTGGGCGTATTTGCATGATATTTGGCCGGGTGGTAGCCGTATTCTGGTCGATATTTGTTTGCATCCCGGCGATGAAGAACATGCTGGCGCTGCATTTTACGTGAAACGCAGCGGAGCGCCGCGAATTAGTTCGGTGGCGTTTGAAAACTTCTGTATTGATGGCCTGCACTTTATTGATGATGGATTGGGAAACAACGATCCGGAAAATAGCTATATTAACGGCAAAACAGGGATTTATATCGCCAGCGCTCAGGATGCTTTCCGGATTACAGGCATGGGATTTATCTATCTTGAGCATGGTCTCACGACGTACAATAGTGATGCTATGGCTATCCATAATAACTTTATCGCCGAATGCGGCAACTGCATCGAGCTTCGTGGCGCCGGACAGGCTTCTAAAATAACCGATAATCTGATTGGCGCAGGCTATAAAGGTTATTCGATTTATGCCCAAAACTTCGGTGGGTTATTGATTTCCGGTAACAATATCTTTCCGCGTGGCGCCAGCAGCGTTCATTTTTCTGGCGTTGTTCGTTCTAGCGTTACTAGTAATCGATTGCACTCATTTTATCCAGGAATGTTGGTTCTTGAAAATAACTGTGCGGAGAATCTTATCGCTGCAAATCATTTTTTCCGCGATCGCGAACCCTGGCCGCCGATGCAGACCTATGACAATGGCCTGGATGATGCCTATGGTCTGCTGCATATCAATGGTAGTAATAACTCGGTTATTGCCAATCATATTTCCGAAACTATTGATATCCAGTATCTTCGGCCACAGGGAATAAAGCCGGTCATCATCCGGCTGGTTGCCGGTAAAGGAAACTACCTTGCGAATAATCATATTGTTGCGACCACGGAAGCGTCAGTGCAGCAGGCGCACCCTTCCGAAGAGGACGCTTGCTTTGCGGCTCAGGTCAGCGCTTTGCTGACGACGGATAGATTAAAAGCCCTTGATGCGGTCGCGGTGCTGGTAGAAAAAGCGTCGTCTCAAAACACGATACTTGATTGCGGCAATAGCCAACAGGTGATGATGGACAGAGCGACGAATGCCTTCAGGGCTACGCCAGCTCCCGGCAATATAGAGATGGAATAAACCGGCAGGAGACGCGACGGCGCAGAGTAAGTCGTCCTACTCAGCGCTGAAAACGGCTGCCCCACTCAGCACAGCGAGGCAGCCATGATTTCACGCCAGATAAAACACTTCTTTGAGCTCCGCGCTCAGCGGGCTGTTATCCGGGTTGCTGGGCATCACCTCGCGCATGTATTTCCACCAGCGCTGGCACACTTCCGTGCTGGCGACCGCCTCCCAGCGGGCTTCCGACTCAATCTCCACCGTCGCGAACAACAGATGGCGTTCTTTATCGAGATAAATGGCGTAATGGTGCGCGCCGTGGTCCTTCAGCACTGCCTCCAGCTCCGGCCAGATGGGATTATGGCGGCGCTGGTACTCCTCGTGCGCGTCGGGGTTCACCTGCATGACGAAAGCTTTACGGATCATAAGGCCTCCAGATAGAGCTCGCGAACCTCATCGCGGCTGGCGGGGCGCGGGTTACACGGCGCGCACGGGTCGGCCAGCGCTTTATCCAGCCAGCCTTCGATATCGGCTTTGCTGACGCCAAGCTGGCTGAAACCCTGGGGGATCCCTACGCGTTTGCTCAGCGCGCGGATGGCGTTGATGGCCTCCATGCTGGCAGCTTCATCGCTCATGCCGCGGGTATCGACGCCCATCGCCTGCGCCACGCGGGCGAAGCGCGCCACCGCGTTCGGGCGGTTAAAGTTTTCGATGATCGGCAGCAGGATGGCGTTGCACACCCCGTGCGGCAGGTTGTGGGTGGCGCCAGGCTGATGGGCCAGGGCGTGTACCAGCCCGAGACCGGCGCTGTTGAACGCCATGCCCGCCAGGTATTGGCCAAACGCCATCTGCTCGCGGGCCTGCAGATCGTGCCCATCGTCTACCGCTTTCGGCAGCCACAGGTTAATCAGGCGAATGGCCTCGAGGGCGTTGGCGTCGGTCAGGGGATGGGCGCCAACGGAGACAAAGGCCTCGATGGCGTGGGTCAGGGCGTCCATGCCGGTGGCGGCGGTAACGGCTGGCGGGATGTCGAGCATCACACTGGCGTCGTCGACGGCGATATCCGGGATCAGGTTCGGGTCGATAATCACCTCTTTTACCTGCCGCTCGCTATCGATAATCACTGCGTTGCTGGTCATCTCCGCCGCCGTGCCGGCGGTGGTGTTGATGGCCACCAGCGGCACGCCAGCGTTTTTCACTTTGCCGACACCGGAGTAGGCTGTGGAGGGACCAGGGTTGGCGGTGAGGATTTTTATCGCCTTGGCGGTATCAATCGGGCTACCGCCGCCGAAGGCGATCAGGTAATCGCAGCGGGCCGCCTGGTAAGCCGCGTAGCCTTGCTGCACCAGCGCTTCGGTGGGGTTGGGGAACACCTCGTCAAATAGCTGATAAGCCATCTGCTGTTCATCCAGCGCGGAAAACAGACTGTCCAGCAGGCCCAGCTTCACCAGTTGACCGTCGGTGACGATCAGCGCCTTGCCCCACTGCTTACCGGCCACCAGTTTAACCATATCACCGATAGCGCCTGCGCCGTGGAGGCTGATTTTAGGTAGTGCCAACATAAAACTCATGATAATTCTCCTTAATGTTGATTTTGGAAAATCCGTTTCCCCTCACCCCAGCCCTCTCCCGCAGGGAGAGGGGGAAAACCGGTCCCGGACTACAGGCTGCCTGCGTGCGCCGGGCAGTCCCCTCTCCCTTGGGGAGAGGGCCAGGGTGAGGGGGAAATTAACATCGTCTTCGCTGCATCATCCGCCGGGTCATAATCGGCAGGGAGATCACCACGATCAGCATGGCGCCGATAATCACCGACATCACGATGCCGGGGACGTTCAGCAGGCTCAGGCCGAAGGTCACCAGCCCCATCAGAAAGGCGGCAATGATCACCCCGGGCATGCTGCCGGAGCCGCCAAGAATATTGACGCCGCCGAGCACCGCCATGGTGACAACCGCCAGCTCCCAGCCCATCGCCAGGGTAGGGCGGGTACTGCCGAGCCGTGAGGTCAGCAGGACCGCCGCCAGCCCGGCCATCAGCCCGACCAGCGCGAACAGCACCAGGTTATGACGCTTAACGTTGATCCCCGAAAACCAGGCGCCGGTCGGGTTATTGCCGATGGCGTAGGTCCGGCGACCAAAGTTGGTTTTATGCAGCAGGAAGGTGAAGGCGGCCGCGAGGAGGATAAACAGCGCAAACTCAAAAGAGAGCGCCCCCCACACGTAGCCCTGGCCGAACCAGGCGAAGCTCTCCGGATAGTGATTGAGCGCCTGATCGCCCAGCAGGATATAGGTGATGCCGCGATACAGGCTCATGGTGCCGATGGTGATCACAATGGACGACAGGTTAAAGCGAGTCACCAGCAAGCCGTTGAACAGGCCGCACAGCAGACCTACGCCCAGACCGATGACCACCAGCAGCGGGGTGTCCACCCCCGCTGCCGCGCAGAAGCCCATCACCGTTGAGCTGAGCGCCATCGTCGAGGCCACCGACAGATCGATTTCCCGGGCGATAATCAGCATCGCCATCGGCAGGACGACGATCGCCTTCTCGGTAAAGGTAAAGGTCGCGTCCGAGAGGTTCCAGATATTGAGGAAGTACGGGGAAGCCACCGCGTTGCCGATAAATACCGCCAGGGTGACCGCCAGTAAAAACCCTTCCCAGCACAGCAGGCGGCGCAGCGGCGACGGCGCGGCCGGGGCGTTTTTCATCTCTTCAGATACCATCATCTTGCTCATGATTTTACCGCCTGTTTCTGTCGGGCTAACGCCGCGTTGCGCAGGATTAACCGCCCGTGACCGCGATTGCCGCGCTCGTTGAGCAGCACCGCCATGACGATCACCGCCCCGGAGATCGCCATTTGCCAGAAGGGCGAGATGCCGATCACCGGCAGGGCGTTATTGATGACCCCGAGGAACAGCGCGCCGCACAGGCAGCCCAGCACCCGTCCGCTTCCGCCCATGGTACTGATACCGCCGATCACGCAGGCCGCGACCACCTGCAGTTCAAAGCCGTTCGCCACGTCGACATAGGCGACGGCGAAGCGCGAGATCCACAGATAGCCGCAGAAGCCGGCCAGCGCGCCGGAGAGACAGAAACTGACGAACTGCATTTTTCCGGCGTTAATGCCGGTGTAGTACGCCGCCGTCGCGTTGCCGCCTGCGGTGTATAAGGCCCGGCCGGTGCGGCTGTAGCGCAGGAAATAACCCACCAGCAGCAGCGCGGCGATGGCGCACCAGCTCAGAAGCGGTAATCCCATGAGCGTGCTGCGCGGCAGACTGAGAAAATCAGCGCTCATCTGATGTGAGTTAACCCAGCCGCCGTCAGTCAGCAGGAAGATAATGCCGCGATAAATGCTCATGGTGCCCAGGGTCACCACGATGGCGGGAATGCCGAGGCGCCAGACCAGCAGGCCGTTAATCATCCCCATCAGCAGGCCCAGCAGGGTTGCCAGTGCCAGCAGCGCCACCACCGGAATACCCGGATAGTGGGCGTTAAGCAGGGCGACGATCATCCCGGTCAGCGCCAGGTTGGCGGCCATCGACAGATCGATGCCTTTGGTGAGCAACACCATCATCTGCCCGAGGGCGAGAATGATAAGGATGGCGGTATCGTTAAACATCTCCACCAGATTGCCCGGTGAAACGAACGACGGCGCCCGGCTGCCGATGGCGCCGATCATCAAAATGATGACCACCGCCAGCAGCGCTTCGCGATGTTTAAGCCATGCGTGTCCCATCATGCCGCCTCCTGGCCGATGCCGCTGGCGGCGCTAACGATGGTTTCCGCTGTCGCTTCCCCGGCCTGGTATTCGGCGACCATCAGCCCTTCGTGCATCACGATAATCCGGTCGGCCATGCCCATCACTTCCGGCAGCTCTGACGACACCATAATCACCGCCAGCCCCTGGCTGACCAGCTCGGACATAAACTGATGCACGGCGGCTTTTGAGCCGATATCGATGCCTTTGGTCGGCTCATCGAGGATAATCACCTCGGGATGGGTCGCCAGCCATTTGCCGATCACCACTTTCTGCTGGTTGCCGCCAGAGAGGGTCTCCACCGGCTGCCGCCAGCTGAAGGCTTTAACCTGCAGGCGCGAGGCGTACTCGTCGGCCAGCCGCCATTCCCGGGCGTCGTTCAGAATGCCGTTAGGGTTGAGCTTGCTGAGCTGCGGTAAACTGATGTTCTGGGCGATGGGCAGGGCGATGATCGCTCCCTGTTTCTGCCGCTCTTCCGGCACGCAGACGATGCCCGCGCGGATGGCGTCGGCGGGCTGGCGAAAGCGCATGGGGCTGCCGTTCAGGCGGATCTCGCCGGAGGAGGGACGCGAGACACCGGAGAGCGCCTGCATCAGCTCGGTGCGTCCGGCGCCCACCAGGCCGTAAAAGCCGAGAATTTCGCCCTTGCGCAGGCGGAAGCTGATATGGGCAAACTCGGTAGGATGACAGAGATCGGTCACCTCCAGCACCGTTTCTCCGGGCGTGCAGTCGATTTTCGGGTAGGTTTGGGTGATCGCCCGGCCCACCATCATCGACACCATTCGCTCTTCGGTGATGTCGCTTATCGCCCCGGAGCTGACGTACACCCCATCGCGCAGGATGGTGTAATAATCGGCCACCTCGAAGATTTCATCGAACTTATGCGAGATAAACAGGATCGCTTTGCCGTCCTGCTTCAGACGCTCAACGATGTGATAAAACTCCAGGATTTCATGCTGGGAGAGCGCGGCGGTCGGCTCATCGAGGATCACCACCTGGGCGTCGAAAGCCAGCGCCCGGGCAATCGCCACCATGTGCCGCTGGGCGATGCTGAGGGTTTTCAGCGTGGCCCGCGGGTCGATCTGGACTTCCAGCCGGGTGAGGATCTCGCTGGCTCTGCGGTGCATCGCCGGCCAGTCGAGCGTTTTTAACAGTCCCTTATACAGATACTGGCCGACGAAAATATTTTCACTGACCGAGAGTTCGTCAAACAGCACGGTTTCCTGGTGAATGGCGGTGATCCCTACCTTATGCGCCGATTCCGGCGTTGGCAGATGAATAGGGATCGCTTTATAGAGGATCTCGCCCTCTTCGGGCTGATAAATACCGGTCATCACTTTGACCAGCGTGGATTTCCCCGCGCCGTTTTCGCCGATTAAGGCGGTCACTTTGCCGGGCCAGAGATCAAGCTGCACGTTCTCAAGGGCGCGCACACCGGGAAAAATCTTGGTGATCCCCTTCAGCGACAGCAGTGGCGTTGATGCTGACATGATAGTTCTCCACAAAAATCACCCCTCACCCTAACCCTCTCCCCAAAGGGGCGTGGGTACGGTCCGGCGTCCGCTGGCCACATCGTGCAGAGGACCAGCCTTTCCCCCTCTCCCTCCGGGAGAGGGCCGGGGTGAGGGAACAAGGGTTAGAAAATTTTCGAGAACTTATCGATGTTGCTCGCATCGTAGACGAACGGCTCGGCCATCGCGCCATTCCCCTCAGCATCCAGCTTCACTTTGCCCAGCTTGCCCATACTGGCTTCGGTTTTGGTCGCCGTGCCTTTGACTAAATCGTCGGCCAGATAGGTGGCGGCGTAGCCCAGGTCAATCGGATTCCAGATGGCGAAGCTTTTGCTGGCGCCGGACTTGATCGCGCCGGCCATTTCCGACGGCAGCCCCAGCCCGGTGACATAGACTTTGCCGATTTTGCCCTGATCCTTCACCGCCTGCGCGGCGGCAACAATGCCCACCGACGACGGCGAAACAATGACTTTCAGGTCCGGATATGATTTCAGCAGGCCCACCGCTTCGCGGTAGCTTTTATCCGACAGATCATCCCCGTAGGCGACAGTGACCAGCTGCACGGACGGATACTGCGGCAGCACCTTTTTCATCTCCTCAATCCAGATGTTCTGGTTAGTGGAGGTTGGGGTGGCGCTTAACACGGCCACCTCGCCTTTCTCAACGTTCAGCGCCTTCAGCGCATCGGCGGCGAGCTTGACGTTGGTTTCGCCAATTAAGGCGTTATTCGAGGGGTTAAGATGGATCTGGCGGCCTGCCGGCGCCACGCCGGAGTCCCACGAGACCACCTTGATGCCGCGCTGCATCGCTTTTTTCAGCACCGGCACCACCGCGTCCGGATCGTTGGCGGAAATGGCGATCGCATCCACCCCCTGGGCGATCAACCCATTCAGCACGTCGATCTGCGCTTCGGCGGTGGTAGTGGTCGGGCCGGTGTAGATCACTTTGACATCACCTAACTCTTTGGCTGCCTGTTGGGCGCCAGCGTTGGCGGCTTCGAAGAAGCCATTTCCCAGCGATTTCGCCACAAGGGCGATTTTAACTTCGGCTAAGGCGGAACCGGACAACGCCAGGGCGGCAACGGTGAGGATCAAGCTTGTCTTTGTTTTCATTGCTTTTACTCCACATGAGTTAGTTTTGTAGGGTTTGCAGGTGATATTTCGCCCCGTCTCGGTGAGCGGGGCGCGATGTTGTTATGGATAAAGATCTAAAGCGGACTGCAGCGGCTGCACGTTGAAGCGTTTGCCAAGGGCGATAAGCTCTTCGCGGGTGATGGTCTGCTTCATCCCGCCCATGGACAAGACTTTCACCAGCACTTCGGCGGACTTCTCGGCGGTGTCGATCAGGCCGAAGGTCTCATCCAGCGTGGGGCCGCTGCCGAAGACGCCGTGGAATGGCCACAGCACCAGCGAGTGTTTTTGCATGGTTTCGGCGGTCGCCTGGCCGATTTCATCGGTGCCCGGCACCATCCACGGCAGAATGCCGACGCCGTCCGGGAAGACCACCAGACATTCGGTGCTACCTTCCCACAGCTTGCGGGTGAACAGATCGCTGTGGTTCTCCAGAACATAGGTCAGGGCGATCAGGTTGGTGGCATGGCAGTGCATGATCACCCGGTCTTTGCCGCCGGTCAGTTTGATGCGCTCGCTATGCGACAGGAAGTGTGCCGGCAGCTCGGAGGTCGGTACGGCATCCTCGGTGAGGCCCCACAGGATATGGTATCCCGCGCCATCGCTGTCGACCTTTACCACGCCGAGGTTAGCGGCCGGGTCGAGCTGGACGTTACGGAAGAATTTGCCGGAGCCGGTGACGATAAATGGCTGGTTGGCCAGGATTGGCATCGGCTGGCTGAGGGCGATGTAACGCGGTTTGGCGTGGAAATCCGCCGCATAAGGTTCGATATCCGCTTCATCCAGACGCAGCGTCAGGTTGCCGCCGTTGCGTTCGTCCCAGCCTTTCAGCCAGGCGTCGGAGGTGGCTTTGATCATGCCCTGGACGAACCAGGCGTCGATAATGGTCTGCATAGTCTTGTCTTTCCTGTTGATTCGGTGGGGGTAGCCCCTCACCCTAACCCTCTCCCCACAGGGGAGAGGGAACTGTTCGGTGCGCTCTGGCAACATCGCGCAGTTCGTAGCCCAGGTAAGGCGTCAGCCGCGACCCGGGAAAGCCCGTGCATTACCCGCGCTGGCTCAGAACCGCATTCTCATAAGCCCGCACGTTGTCCAGCCACTGACTGCCCGCCGGCGTGTCGTGACGCTGACAGTACATCTCCCAGATAGCCTGCCACGGCAGCGATTTTTGCTCTTCGAGCAGCGCCAGGCGGGCGGTGTAATCGCCGTCGTTCTCCAGCTGACGAAGCTGAGCAGTTGGTTCCAGCAGGGCGCGCAGCAGCGCTTTTTTCATATTGCGGGTACCAATCACCCAGGCTGCGATGCGGTTGATGGAGGCATCGAAGAAGTCGAGGCCGATGTGCACGCGGTCAAACAGGTTATGGCGAATGATTTCGCTGGCGATGGCCTGGGTTTCATCATCCAGCAGCACCACGTGGTCGCTGTCCCAACGTACCGGGCGGCTGACGTGCAGCAGCAGGCGCGGGATGTAGAGCATGGCGGCAGAGATTTTGTCGGAGATCACTTCCGTCGGGTGGAAATGGCCGGCATCGAGACACAGCGCCGTCTGGCGGCTGGTGGCGTAGCCCATATAGAACTCGTTGGAGCCGACGGTGTAGCTTTCGGCGCCGATGCCGAACAGCTTGCTCTCCACGGCGTCAATATGGTGCGCCGGGTCGAGCTTCTCGCTGATCACTTCATCAAGGGCATTCAGCAACCGCTGGCGCGGCGCGAAGCGGTCAACGGTAATATCTTTCATGCCGTCCGGCACCCAGATATTCATCACCGATGGGGTACCCAGCTGTTCGCCAAAATAAGCGGATACGCGACGGCTGGCTTTGCAGTGGTCGATCCAGAACTGGCGGATCTCATCGTTGGCGTGCGACAGGGTAAAGCCGTCGGCGCTCAGCGGATGCGAGAAGCAGGAGGGGTTGAAATCCAGCCCCAGTTTGTTGGCTTTCGCCCACGTAACCCAGTTTTTAAAGTGCTCCGGCTTAATCTCATTGCGCGCTACCGGCGCGTCGGATTCCAGGTAAATAGCGTGCAGGTTGAGACGCTTTGGTCCCGGGATCAGGCTCAGCGCCTGCTCAAGGTCGGCGCGTAGCTCTTCAGCATTGCGCGCTTTGCCCGGGTAGTTGCCGGTCGCCTGGATGCCGCCGGTCAGGCTTCCCGCCGGGTTTTCGAAACCGGCGACGTCGTCACCCTGCCAGCAGTGCATGGAGACGGGCAGACGGTCCAGCTGGCGCAGGGCCTCCTCGACATCCACGCCGACGGCGGCGTAGCGCTGCTTAGCAATTTCCCAGGCTTGTTCAAGTTGAGTGGTCATGCGCAAAGCTCCTTGGTCTGTTGTGGCTGAAACTGCGCCACGAAACGGGCAATTTCACTATCAGGATTGGGGGTAAAAGCGGTGAGCGCCGCGTTGTCGCGCACCACTTGACGAAACTCATCGACATTGGCCAGCTCGTCGAGGGTCATTAACTGGATGCCGATATTGCCGAGGGTGGAGGCTTCTATCGGGCCGGCCACGACGGCGATCCCGCAGGCGTCAGCGCACAGCTGGTTAAGCAGCGCGTTCTGGCAGCCGCCGCCGACGATATGCAGCTGGCTGAAGGGCTGGCCGCGCAGCGCCGCCAGCTCGTTAAGCACCCGGGCGTAGAGCAGCGCCAGGCTGTCGAAAATGCAGCGCGCCAGCTCGGCATCGCTTTCAGGAACGGGCTGCCCGGCATCGCGACAGGCGGCCTGGATCTCGGCGCTCATACTGGCCGGGTTGATAAAGCGGTCATCGTTGCAGTCAATCATGAAGCGGCACGCCGGTAGCGCGGCGGTGCGGGCGATCAGCCCCTGCAGGTCGCTGACGTTTTGCTCTTTCAGCACCCGCTGCAGCAGCCACAGGCCCATGATATTTTTCAGCACCCGATAGCGGCCTTCCGCTCCGCCTTCGTTGGTGATATTGGCCTGCAGCGCCGCGTCGCAGTTGTATGGGGTCAGGCTTTCAAACCCCATCAGCGACCAGGTGCCGGAGGAGAGATAGGCGGCATCACGGTCGGCCAGCGGAGAGGCGATCACCGCGCTGGCGGTGTCGTGGCTGGCGACAGCGACCACCGGAATACGGTTGCCCTGCGGGCAGATCCAGTGACCAATCACATTGCCGGGGTGGGTCGGCGTTCCGAACCACGCCAACGGCGCGCCGGTCCAGTTCAGCAGCGTCTCATCCCAGCTATCGCTATTGATGTTAACCAGCTGGGTGGTGGTGGCGTTGGTATATTCCCAGTTCAGATTGCCGGTCAGGCGGAAGCTGAAATAGTCGGGGATCAGCAGGGCATGCGCGGCCTGACTGACCAGCTCCGGCTGCTGCTCCACCAGGGCGCGCAGCTGGTAAAGGGTGTTAAACGGCAGAAACTGAATACCACTGCGGCGATAGATCTCCGCCCGGCCCAGCTGTTCTTCAGCGTGACGTAGCAGGCCCTGGGTGCGGTCGTCGCGATAGGAGATCGGCAGTCCGACGCGCTGGCCCTGCTTATCCAGCAGGACATAATCCACCCCCCAGGTATCGATGCCGATACTGTCGATCAGGATGCCCTGCTCACACACTTTCTCCAGCCCGCGACGGATCTCGCCTTCCAGGCTATCCACATCCCAGCAGTCGAAGCCATCCACCTTCTGCAGGCTGTTGGTGAAGCGATGAATTTCCCGCAGGATCAGGGCGCGTGGCCCGGACTGATAGCTGGCGAGCATCACCCGCCCGCTGGAGGCGCCTAAATCGACGGCGACACAATGACGAATACTCATGGAAAGACCCTTCTTAAAATCATTGTCCGCAGTCTAAAAAAGGCCGCTTACTGACACCTTCTCGCTACGGACAGTCAAAACTGGCCGCTGGCAAGAAAGCAAAGGTGACCGTGAGGGAAATCACAATTTGCGGTTTTAGGGGGTGGCGAGGGGGATGTGATGGCGTCCGCAGTTCCGTATCTTTCCGGCTGATTCTTGAAAAAGCGGCAGGATTTACGAATTTCATGGTCAAAAATTGAAGGCCGGATAGCCAACCCTTCATTACTATCAGCCGGTGACTGATAATTTTTCTCATTACGAGGGTGGCATCATGACCATATTGCACAGTACGGATTTCTTTAAGGCCGGGATCTCGACGGTGGCTATTGAACCCCGCCTCCCTCAGTCGGCCTTTCCGGAACATCACCATGATTTCCATGAAATTGTCATCGTGGAGCAGGGCACGGGTATTCACGTCTTCAATGGTCAGCCCTATACCATCGGCGGCGGTTCGGTCTGCTTTATTCGCGATCACGACCGGCATCTGTACGAGCATACGGATAACCTGTGTCTGACCAACGTGCTCTATCGCGCGCCGGATGCGTTTCGTTTTCTCGCCGGGGTCAGCCAACTGCTGCCCCAGGAGCAGGAGGGGAACTACCCGTCGCACTGGCGGGTGAACCAGACGGTCCTGCAGCAGGTTCGGCATATCGTGGCGCAGATGGAGGCCATGGGGAGCGAAACGGATACCCATGCCGTCGCCAGCCGTGAGATCCTGTTTATGCAGCTGCTGGTGCTGTTGCGTAAAAGCAGTCTTGCGGAAGAGGCTACCAACAATGATGCGCGGCTGAATCAGCTGCTGGCCTGGCTGGAAGATCATTTTGCCCAGGAGATCTGCTGGGAGGAGGTGGCGGCGCAGTTTTCGCTGTCGCTGCGTACCCTGCACCGCCAGCTGAAGCAGCAGACCGGCCTGACGCCGCAGCGCTATCTTAATCGGGTGCGCCTGATGAAGGCCCGGCATCTGCTGCGCCACAGCGATGAAAGCGTGACTGATATCGCTTTTCGCTGCGGCTTCGGCGACAGTAACCACTTTTCGACGCTTTTTCGCCGCGAATTTGACTGGTCGCCGCGCGATATCCGCCAGGGCCGCGACGCCATTCTTCAGTAACGCGAGAAGAGTCAACGTATTGCGGGCTAAAAACGCGAATAATGCGCCCTTATCCGCGTTTGGAGTGTGAGCCGTGGCCGGTCTGATTCTACGTAAAGAGGAGTTTTTCCCTTCCGCCACGCAGGCAGTGGCGGTGGCTGACCGCTACCCGCAAAATGTTTTTGCCGAGCATACCCACGAGTTCTGCGAGCTGGTGCTGGTGTGGCGCGGCAACGGGCTGCACGTCCTTAACGATCGCCCCTGGCGCATTACCCGCGGCGATCTGTTCTATATTCGCGCCGAAGATAAACACTCCTATGCTTCGGTTAATGATTTAGTCCTGCAGAACATCATCTATTGCCCGGAGCGGCTGCAGCTCAATTTTGACTGGGCGGGGACGATCCCTGGCCTCTTTGGCACGCCGTGGAAGCCCCACTGGCGCATGGGCAGCACAGGTATGGCGCAGGCGCGCCAGGTGATTAGCCAGCTTGAGCATGAGTGCGCCCGGCGCGACGCGCAGGGAAATGCGATGGCCGAACTGCTTTTTGCCCAGCTGGCGCTGACGTTGCAGCGCCATCGCTACGCGACGGATGATCCCGCGGCGACGCAGCGCGAAGCGCTGCTGGACAAACTGCTGGCCGCGCTGGCGGCCAGCCTCAGCCGCCCCTTTGTTCTGGAGCGTTTCTGCGAGCAGGAGGGCGGCAGCGAGCGGGCGCTTCGCCAGCAGTTTCGCCAGCAAACCGGGATGACC
This sequence comes from Klebsiella sp. HMSC25G12, assembly GCF_001807705.1. NCBI lineage: Bacteria > Pseudomonadati > Pseudomonadota > Gammaproteobacteria > Enterobacterales > Enterobacteriaceae > Klebsiella > Klebsiella sp. HMSC25G12. Next base: position 61,346 of record NZ_KV789801.1, read on the forward strand.
ATCAATCACTATTTACGCCAGCTGCGGATCTGCCATGCGCAGTATCTGCTGCAGCATACCGAGCGCTTAATCGGCGATATCGCCATGCAGTGCGGCTTTGAGGACAGTAACTACTTTTCGGTGGTTTTTAGCCGGGAAATCGGCATGTCGCCGGGGCAGTGGCGGCAGCGCAGTCGCGCCGCCGCCTGAAGACCGTCGTTGTCTGGCTGATGACCCGGTGGTTAACTGGCCATCCCCAGACCGACGATATTGGCGGCGATGATGATCACCACGCAGCCGAGGCTCAGGACGCTCACCGGACGACGACCGGCGTTGTTCCACTCCTTCAGCACCAGACCCACCAGACCGCCGCACAGCACGTAGAAACTCATGTGCAGCATCCAGCTCATATAGTCATACTGCGCCGGAATGCTGGCGTGGCCCCAGGCATAGAAGAAGAACTGGAGATACCACATCAGGCCGCCGAGGGCGGAGAGCAGAAGGTTGCTGATGATGAGCGGTTTGGCCAGCGAGAAATCGGCTTTGACTGACAGGTTCTTCACTTTCGCCAGACGAATAAAGCAGAAGCCGAGGTTGACCAGCGCCCCGCCGCCCATAATGACTACGTAGCTTGGCAGCGCCGCGTACAGCGGGTCGACGCCGAGCGCTGCGGCGGCGTCATGCATCGGTTTGGCGGCGTTCATCGCGAACGACATCCCTGCGGAGAAGATACCGCACATCACCGCCAGCAGAAGTCCTTTCTTCAGATTGAACTCTTCGGCTTTGATGCCCATTTTGCGCTCTTTCAGCTGGCCTGCGCGGGTGACGATGCCGACGCCAATCACCGCCACCAGCACGCCGAGCAGCGTCATTTGACCGCCCTGGGTGTGCATCAGCACCGAAAACTGACCGTTAATAATCGGCGTCATCAGCGTGCCGACAATCAGCGTGATGCCAATGGCGATGCCAATCCCCATCGACATGCCAAGATAGCGCATGGTCAGGCCATAGTTGATATTACCGATGCCCCACATAGCGCCGAACAGGAAGACCGGCAGCAGCGTGGAGGCGTTAAAGGAGCGGTAGTAGGCCCAGAAGTCGGGTAACAGCGTGGCGCTGATGGCCCAGGGCAGGATCAGCCAGGAGACGATCCCTCCAACCGACCACATGGTTTCCCACGACCAGTGTTTTACTTTTTTGAACGGGGCATAGAAACAGGCGGCACTGGCGGCCCCTATCAAATGCCAAAAAATACCCATCGTAATCGCGTGGTTCATTGATTTTATCCTCATCTTTTTTTATCGGAGACGGCGGCTTCCGATGTGATGAGTGTAAAAATTAGCCGCTTTGGCCGCCTTCAAGCCGTTGCCACAGGATGGCGAACCCTGGCAACCATGGGCTTAATTAGTTGTTCTACATCACAAAATGACGGGTATTTCTTCTGGTTATATCCATATGAAAAATACGGCATTGATAAGCATTTTCAATACCATTTAATTAACTATAATGGACAAACTGCTTACGCGGCGTTAACACTTGAGCCGCTCGACAATAATGGAGATGATTATGAGCTATACCCTGCCATCCCTGCCGTACGCTTACGATGCTCTGGAACCGCACTTCGACAAGCAGACGATGGAGATCCATCACACTAAACACCATCAGACCTACGTGAACAATGCCAACGCCGCGCTGGAAAGCCTGCCGGAGTTCGCTAACCTGTCCGCTGAAGAGCTGATCACCAAGCTGGATCAGCTGCCGGCTGACAAAAAGACCGTACTGCGTAACAACGCGGGCGGCCACGCTAACCACAGCCTGTTCTGGAAAGGCCTGAAAACCGGCACCACCCTGCAGGGCGACCTGAAAGCGGCTATCGAGCGCGATTTCGGCTCTGTAGACAATTTCAAAGCGGAATTCGAAAAAGCCGCTGCGACCCGTTTCGGCTCTGGCTGGGCGTGGCTGGTCCTGAAAGGTGACAAACTGGCCGTTGTCTCCACCGCCAACCAGGATTCCCCGCTGATGGGCGAAGCCATTTCCGGCGCTTCCGGCTTCCCGATCCTGGGTCTGGACGTGTGGGAACACGCTTATTACCTGAAATTCCAGAACCGTCGTCCGGACTACATCAAAGCCTTCTGGGACGTAGTGAACTGGGACGAAGCTGCAGCGCGTTTTGCCGCTAAAAAATAAGGTTGCATTGCGCTAAGAGAGAAGCGAGTCTGATGACTCGCTTTTTTTATATCTGTAGCAAGGAGAGCAGCCATGCATTATCCGGTGAATGTCTTTGTCGGCAAAATCAGGGACTACGCGGGCAGTCGCCCCAGCGCGATCGGCAAAATCCAGGTCGATGGCGAATTGCAGCTCGGCGATCTCGGCCTCGATGGGGATGAGCAGGCGGAGAAGAAAATTCACGGCGGGCCGGACCGCGCGCTGTGCCACTATCCGGGCGAACACTATGCCGACTGGATGCGTGAATTCCCCCAGCAGGCCGAGCGCTTCTGCGCGCCGGCGTTCGGCGAAAACCTCTCCACCACCGGGCTTACCGAGCAAAATGTTTATATCGGCGATATCTTTCGCTGGGGCGAGGCGCTGATCCAGGTCACCCAGCCGCGATCGCCGTGCTTCAAGCTCAACTTTCATTTTGCGATCGGTGATATGGCGCAGCTGGTGCAAAACAGCGGGAAGACCGGCTGGTTGTATCGGGTGATTGCCGGGGGGCAAGTCTCCAGCGATGCGCCCCTCGAACTGGTTTCCCGGCTGAGCGATGTCAGTGTCCATGAGGCCGGGGCGATTGCCTGGCAGATGCCGTTTGATGATGATCAGTATCATCGTTTATTGTCGGCTGCGGGCCTGTCGGTGAGCTGGAGCAGAACGATGCAGAAGCGGCGTTTAAGCGGCAAGATCGAGGATAGTTCGCGGAGATTGTGGGGGAAATAATTCCCCCATATTGAGTATTTTCGGGGATGCTCCCGGCTTAGCGCAGCGCAAGCCGGGACAGAGTCAGGTGCGCTTATACAGCGGCAGCCAAAGGGTTAAGCGCAAACCACCCAGCGGGCTGTCGTCGGCCTTCACCCAACCGCGGTGCTGCTGAATAGCGGTTTCGACAATCGCCAGCCCCAGACCGGTGCCGCCGGACTCGCGGTCGCGCGCCTCGTCGGTCCGGTAGAATGGCCGGAAAATCTGTTCGCGATCCTCCGGGCTGACGCCCGGGCCGTCGTCGTCGACGTTAACCGTAATCCCGTCTTTATCCACCGAGAAGCTGACGGAAATCTTCGTGTGCGAGTAGCGCAGGGCGTTGCGGACGATATTCTCCAGCGCGCTTTCCAGCGCATTAGGGTTACCGTACAGCGGCCAGGGGCCCGGCGGATATTCAACGGTGAAAGATTTACCCATCTGCTCGGCTTCAAACGCCGCGTTGTCCAGCACTTCGCCCCACAGCTGATTGGCTTTCACCGTCTCGCTGACCAGGGCATTTTTGGCCTGATTGCGCGACATCACCAGCAGGTCGTTGATCATGCTGTCCAGCCGGTGCGCCTCGGTTTCGATGCGCTCCAGCTCCTTGCTCTCACCGCTGCGGCGACGCAGCAGGGCGGTGCCCAACTGCAGGCGCGTAAGTGGTGTGCGCAGCTCATGCGAGATATCCGACAGCAGCCGCTGCTGGCTGGTCATCATCCGCTCCAGCGCGGTGACCATCTGGTTAAAGCTGGCGCCAGCGGCTAAGAACTCCTGCGGCCCGGCTTCCAGCTCCGGATGCTGGCGCAGGTTGCCCTGGGCGACTTCGTCGGCGGCGTTTTTCAGCTTACGCGCCGGTTTCGCCAGGCTCCACGCCAGCCACAGCAGCAGCGGGGCGCTGACCAGCATCGTGACGATAAGCAGCAGCAATGGTCGATCAAACAGCAGGTTGATAAAGTCGGATTGTGAGGTGCTGGCGGGACGAATCAGATAGAGCTGATAGTTATCCTCACCGTCCCTGACGGAAAACGGGCCCACCATTTCCAGGCGGCCATAGCGTTTTTTCTGCGGATGATCGGCATTATCGGCCTGGCCGATAAAGTTACGAATGATCTGCATCTCGTTGCGTTCTGCGCCGATCACGCGGCCTTCGCTGGTCACCAGCAGCAGGCGTTGTCCCGGCGGCGCCCATTTATCGATGGCGCGAAACAGACGGCGCCACCACATCAGGTCGTTTGGCGGATCGTTGGCCAGCTCGGCCTCGACGTGCTGCTCGATCATGATGCCCTGACGCTGCTCGCTTTCCAGCAGCTCGGTCATCTGCCGGGAATCCAGTTTGGGCAACATCAGCACCAGCATCAACACCAGCGCCAGCGTGAGCCAGAAGATGGCGAAGATGCGTGCAGTCAAACTTCCAATCATGAAGCGGAAACCATCAGATACCCGCGACCACGCAGCGTTTTAAACCATGGATGGCCATCTTTGCGCTCCGGCAGCTTACGCCGCAGGTTGGAAATATGCATATCGATGGCGCGGTCGAACGGCGTCAGGCGCTTGCCTAACACTTCCTGGCTTAAATGTTCACGCGACACTACCTGGCCGAGATGCTGCGCTAACAGATAGAGCAGGGTGAACTCGGTACCGGTGAGCTCCAGCGTCTGACCATCGAAATTGGCTTCCTGGCGGCCCGGGTTCAGGCTTAAGGCATCCACTTCCAGCGTTGGCGATCCGGCTTCGGTCGTCTGCTGCTGCTCGCTCCAGTGGGAACGGCGCAGAATCGCGCGTATACGGGCCACCAGTTCACGATCGTTGAACGGCTTAGGCAAATAGTCATCCGCGCCCAGCTCAAGGCCGAGAACGCGATCCAGCTCGCTCCCGCGCGCTGTTAGCATGATAACCGGGGTCTGGTGTGTCTGACGCAGCTCTTTCAGCGTATCGATACCGTTTTTCTTCGGCATCATCACGTCGAGCAGCAATAAATCAACGCTGTCGTCCAGAAGGGCCAGCGCCTGTTCCCCATCATGGGCCACCAGCACGTTAAAACCTTCCATATCGAGCAGCTCTTTTAACAGGGAGGTGAGCTCCCGGTCATCATCAACTAACAGGATTTTATTCATCTTTTAAATACCTCCGAGGCAGAAATTACGTCATCAAGGCCCGCTAATCCATGACTTTACGTTGTTTTACACCCCCTGACGCATGTTTGCAGCCTGAATCGTAGACTGTCTCTCGTTGAATCGCGACACAAACGTTTTGGGAGTATGTGATGCGCAATGTTATCGCTGCCGTCATGGCCTCAACGCTGGCGCTAAGTGCATATAGCCAGGCCGCTGAAGTCGTTACCAGCGTTAACTGGCTCCCCGGAGACGAAGGGGGACAGCGCGGTAGCCAGAGCCATATGTTTGACGGCATAAGTTTAACCGAGCAGCAACGTCAGCAGTTACGGGATCTTATGCAACGGGCACGCCACGACAGGCTCCCCGTTAATGTTAGCGAAATGGAGACAATGCATCGCCTTGTCACCGCAGAAAATTTTGATGAAAACGCTGTGCGCGCTCAGGCAGAAAAGATGGCGCAGGAACAGGTTGCTCGCCAGGTCGAAATGGCTAAGGTCCGCAACCAGATGTATCACCTGCTTACGCCAGAGCAGCAAGCGGTTTTAAATGCTAAGCACCAGCAACGTATGGATCAGTTGCGTGAGGTTGCAAGGATGCAGAAAGGCTCAGCCATGATGCTTTCGAGTAGTAGCAACACCCTGCAACCCCAGTAACAAACCCTGTTTTCCTTGCCATAGACACCATCCCTGTCTTCCCCCACATGATGTGGGGGTTTTTTTTGCCCTTTTTTCGGCAAATCAACTTCTTCGCGTATCCCGTGAGCGTCACAAGTTCAGGTTATACTAAGCGCAGTGCAGGAGAAGGAGCCTATATGAATCAATCTTATGGCCGGTTGGTCAGCCGCGCCGCTATCGCCGCGACGGCCATGGCCTCCGCGTTACTTTTGATCAAAATTTTTGCGTGGTGGTATACCGGTTCAGTCAGTATTCTGGCTGCGCTGGTGGATTCGCTGGTGGATATTGCCGCCTCGCTGACCAACCTGCTGGTGGTTCGCTATTCGCTGCAACCTGCTGATGAAGAGCATACCTTTGGCCACGGCAAAGCGGAATCGCTGGCGGCGCTGGCGCAAAGCATGTTTATCTCCGGCTCGGCGTTGTTTCTGTTTCTCACCGGCATCCAGCACCTGGTGCGTCCGGAGCCGCTGCAGGCCGCTGGCGTCGGGGTCGTCGTCACGTTGATCGCCCTGTTCAGCACGCTGGCGCTGGTGACCTTCCAGCGCTGGGTGGTGCGAAAAACCCAGAGCCAGGCGGTGCGGGCAGATATGCTTCATTATCAGTCTGATGTTATGATGAACGGCGCTATTCTGGTGGCGCTGGGCCTTTCCTGGTACGGCTGGCATCGCGCCGATGCGTTGTTTGCCTTAGGAATTGGCATCTATATTTTATATAGCGCGCTGCGGATGGGCTATGAGGCGGTTCAGTCACTACTCGACCGCGCCTTGCCTGACGAGGAGCGTCAGGACATTATCACCATCGTGACCGCATGGCCCGGCATCCGCGGGGCGCACGATCTACGAACGCGGCAGTCAGGGCCGACCCGCTTTATTCAGATTCATTTGGAAATGGAAGATAACCTCCCGCTGGTGCAAGCCCGCGTGATTGCAGACCAGGTGGAGCAGGCGATTCTGCGCCGTTTCCCGGGTTCCGATGTCATTATCCATCAGGATCCCAGTTCTGTGGTGCCAGCGGCGCAGCAGGGCTTTTTTGAGCGTTAGGTTATAGTCTGTAAACTCGATGTAAAAATGTGGGGCAGATCGGCATTTTTTGTATAAATTACCGCCGTTTGGTCTGACCTGAATCAATTCAGCTTGAGGCGTTTGATATACTATTGTCATTAGCGTCGTGCACTCCTGGTGAGGGAGCGCTTCAGGCAACAGAATTATTTTTTGCTTCCTAAGTTCAGAGGTAGTCATGATTAAGAAAATCGGTGTGTTGACAAGTGGCGGTGATGCGCCGGGCATGAACGCAGCAATTCGTGGCGTTGTGCGCGCGGCATTAACGGAAGGTCTGGAAGTTTTTGGAATCTATGACGGTTACCTCGGATTGTATGAAGACCGTATGGTTCAGCTCGACCGTTACAGCGTTTCCGACATGATCAACCGCGGCGGCACCTTCCTGGGCTCCGCTCGCTTCCCGGAATTCCGCGAAGAACACATTCGCGCTGTGGCTATCGAAAACATGAAGAAGCGCGGCCTGGACGCGCTGGTGGTTATCGGTGGTGACGGGTCCTATATGGGCGCAATGCGCCTGACCGAGATGGGCTTCCCGTGCATCGGCCTGCCTGGCACCATTGACAACGATATCAAAGGCACTGACTACACCATCGGCTTTTTCACCGCCCTGAGCACCGTGGTGGAAGCGATTGACCGCCTGCGCGACACCTCTTCTTCACACCAGCGTATCTCCGTGGTGGAAGTAATGGGCCGTTACTGCGGCGACCTGACCCTGGCGGCGGCGATTGCCGGCGGCTGTGAGTTCATCATGGTGCCGGAAGTGGAATACACCCGTGACGATCTGGTCGCTGAAATCAAAGCTGGTATCGCGAAAGGGAAAAAACACGCTATCGTGGCGATTACCGAGCACATGTGCGACGTTGACGAGCTGGCAAGCTACATCGAGAAAGAAACCGGCCGTGAAACTCGCGCTACCGTTCTTGGCCACATTCAACGCGGCGGTTCCCCGGTTCCTTACGACCGCATCCTGGCTTCCCGCATGGGCGCCTATGCAATTGAGCTGCTGCTGCAAGGCCATGGCGGCCGTTGCGTCGGCATCCAGAACGAGAAGCTGGTGCACCACGACATCATCGATGCCATCGAGAACATGAAGCGTCCGTTCAAGAACGACTGGCTGGATTGCGCGAAGAAACTGTACTAAGTTGCGCGTCGGATAAACAAAAGGCCTTCTCATGGAGAAGGCCTTTTTTATGGCGGAGGGTTTATTCGATATCCAGCGGGTCTTCCGACAGGATCATCCCGGTGTTATCGGCATACAGATGGTCGCCGGAGAAGAAGGTCACCCCGCCGAAATTGACGCGCACGTCGCTTTCGCCGATGCCTTCGCCAGCCGCGCCGACCGGAATAGCCGCCAGCGCCTGGATGCCGATGTCCAGTTCCTCAAGGTCGTCAACCTGGCGCACCGCGCCATAGACCACTAACCCTTCCCATTCATTCTGTACGGCCAGACGCGCCAGGTCGGCGTCAATTAACGCGCGTCGTACTGAGCCGCCGCCGTCGATCAGGAGAATATGACCACGGCCGTTCTGCTCGAGCAGATCATAGAGCAACCCGTTATCCTCGAAACATTTTACCGTAATGATTTGTCCACCAAACGACGACCGTCCTCCAAAGTTAGAGAACAGCGGTTCCACGACGTTGACATCTTCCTGGTAGATGTCACAAAGCTCGGAAGTATCGTATTTCATAGGCTTAACGTTCAGTTGCTGCGAGAGTTTTTAGTATATCCCGCGAATCCCATTGTTGGCAAAATCATCAATTGTTAATTGATATTTGTCAGTTAAGCCATTAGCTTACTGGCAATAATTCCGATAACAAACAGCAGGTTGGTCAGTAAGGCCCCTTTGACCGTCTTTTCGAGCATTGGCCGCATCGCCAGCGGATCGGATTCGCGCAGGACGTAGCGCGCCTGTTTGACCAGCAGCGGCGTGGCGAGAATAAACAGCCAGCCCCACACAGAATGCAGCGCCAGCAGATTAAACAGCGCCAGACACAGCAGGGAGCCGAACAGCAGGCAAGCATGATAGCGACGGGCATTGACCGGCCCCAGGCGCACGGCGAGGGTGTTCTTCCCGTTCTGCCGGTCGCTATCAATATCCCGCAGATTATTGATGTTCAGCACGGCAGTCGCCAGCAGACCGCAGGCCGTCGCCGGCAGAAAAATGGCCGCTTCCACATTATGGGCTTGCAGATACCAGCTGCCGAGGACGCTCAGCCAGCCGAAGAAAACGAGTACTGAGATATCACCCAGACCAATATATCCATAGGGGCGGGTGCCCACCGTGTAGGTGATGGCGGCCACGATAGACAGGCCTCCCAGGGCGAGGAAGCCGATGAAGTCGCCGACGCTCTGCCAGGCGGCGCACAGCAGCGCCAGACCAAACAGACAGATCAGCGCGACGGTGACGATGAGAGCGCGCTTCATCTGCTGGGGGGTAATCACCCCTTTCTGCATGCCGCGCAGCGGCCCGATGCGATCGGGTTTATCGCTCCCTTTGACTGCGTCGCCATAGTCATTCGCCAGGTTAGAAAGAATTTGCAGCAAGCCAGCGGTGATCAGCGCCAGCAGAGCAACCCAGGGATCAAAATGGCCCTGCTGCCAGGCAAGGGTGGAGCCAACAATAATCGCGGCAAACGCCAGCGGTAACGTTTTAGGACGCAGGCTTTCCAGCCATGCCCGAGAACGGCTGATATCAGTCATAGTTATTTTAGCCAATAAAAATGGGGGCTATAGCCCCCATCAACAGTGATGAAAATGCATTGCACCGGATTATAGGATAAAACGGCTCAGATCTTCATCTGCCACCAGAACATCCAGGTGTTTACTCACATATTCGGCATCGATAATGACGGTCTGGCCGTTCATCTCGCTGGCATCATAGGAAATATCTTCCACCAGACGCTCCAGCACGGTGTGCAGGCGACGCGCACCGATGTTCTCGGTGGTTTCGTTTACCTGCCACGCGGCCTGGGCGATACGCTTGATACCGTCTTCGGTGAATTCGATATTCACCCCTTCGGTCGCCATCAGCGCTTTGTACTGCACGGTGATGGAGGCATTCGGCTCGGTCAGGATGCGCTCGAAGTCATGGGTGGTCAGCGCTTTCAGCTCAACGCGGATCGGCAGACGCCCCTGCAGCTCAGGGATCAGATCGGACGGACTGGCCACCTGGAACGCGCCGGAGGCGATAAACAGAATGTGGTCGGTCTTAACCATCCCGTGCTTGGTGGAGACGGTGCAGCCTTCAACCAGCGGCAGCAGGTCGCGCTGTACGCCTTCGCGAGACACGTCCGGGCCGGAGGAGTTGCCGCCGCGCTTACAGATTTTGTCGATTTCGTCGATAAAGACGATACCGTGCTGTTCTACAGCGTCGATGGCTTCCTGCTTCAGCTCTTCCGGGTTGACCAGCTTGGCCGCTTCTTCTTCAATCAGCAGCTTCATCGCGTCTTTGATTTTCAGCTTACGCGGTTTCTGCTTCTGACCGCCGAGGTTCTGGAACATGGACTGCAGCTGGCTGGTCATCTCTTCCATGCCCGGAGGGGACATGATTTCAACGCCCATCGGCGCCGCAGCGAGATCGATTTCAATCTCTTTATCGTCCAGCTGGCCTTCACGCAGTTTCTTGCGGAACGCCTGGCGCGCAGCAGAGGGTTCCTGCGGCTGTTCAGCCTGGCCCCAGTTGTTTTTCGCCGGTGGGATCAGCACGTCAAGCACGCGCTCTTCCGCCAGCTCTTCCGCGCGGTAACGGTTTTTATCGATGGACTGCATGCGAACCATTTTGATCGCCGCATCGGTCAGATCGCGGATGATCGAGTCCACTTCTTTACCAACATAGCCCACTTCGGTGAACTTGGTCGCTTCAACTTTAATAAACGGCGCGTTGGCCAGTTTCGCCAGACGACGGGCAATCTCGGTTTTACCGACGCCGGTTGGGCCGATCATCAGAATGTTTTTCGGCGTGACTTCATGACGCAGCTCTTCGTTAAGCTGCATCCGGCGCCAGCGGTTACGCAGGGCGATAGCAACAGAACGCTTGGCGGCGTCCTGGCCGATAATGTGTTTGTCCAGTTCGCTGACAATTTCGCGTGGGGTCATTTCAGACATGGGAGATCCTTACGCTTTAGAAGGTAATTCTTCGATGGTGTGGAAATGGTTGGTATAGATGCAGATATCACCTGCAATATCCAACGCTTTCTCGGCGATGTCGCGCGCGCCCATATCGGTGTTTTCCAACAGCGCGCGGGCCGCGGCCTGGGCGTAAGGACCGCCGGAGCCGATAGCAATTAAATCGTTTTCTGGCTGTACCACGTCGCCGTTACCGGTGATGATAAGCGACGCGTTTTCGTCCGCGACGGCCAGCAGCGCTTCCAGCTTGCGCAACATCCGATCGGTTCGCCAGTCTTTGGCCAGCTCAACGGCGGCCTTCACCAGATGGCCCTGGTGCATTTCCAGTTTACGTTCAAACAGTTCGAACAGCGTGAAGGCGTCAGCGGTGCCGCCAGCAAAACCGGCAATCACTTTGTCGTTATACAGACGACGCACTTTCTTCACGTTGCCCTTCATCACGGTGTTGCCCAGCGTGGCCTGGCCATCACCGGCAATAACAACATGGCCGTTACGGCGAACACTTACAATTGTAGTCACGAGCAGACCCCTTGGTTGCAAAAGCGGAACAGGGGCCCCGCGCTGTCCGCGGGGCCGAATGCAATTATAGATGGGGGGGATTTTGAGGGTTTCAACCCCTGGCGGCGAGACGAATGCAGTTCGCGTGTCCGGCCATCTTCAGACGGGTGATCATCTCGTTGGCGCTTTCTTTGCCTTTCAGCGGACCAATGACTACGCGGTTCCAGCCGTTATTAGTGGTGATGTGCGAAGCGAACCCTTCGAAAGCCAGCTGAGCGCGGACGGTTTCGGCCTGCTCGGCGCCTTTAAAGGAGCCACACTGGATCATCCAGCTACGATCGTCTTTCTTCTCGGCGGCTTTCGGCGCTTCCTCCACGCGGGTTACCGGCGCGGCGGCCTGCGTACGTGGCTGCGTGGTATTGGTATGCGCCGGCGTCTGCAGCAGATCCTGGTACGGCTGCTGGTTCGACGCGGTCTGCTTCGGCTGTTGCTGTTGCACCGGCTTCGGCTGCTGGACGCGCGGCGGCTGCTGCACGGCCTGCGGCTGAGTTTGCGCCCACTGCTGCTGTTGCTGCTGTGCTAAACGCTGACGCTGCAACGTCTGCTGGCGCTGTGCCGGGGTTTGTTCGTTCCACGGCACTTCGGTCAGCTGGGTCGGCTGCTGGCGCATATCGGCCTGCATCTGGGCGAGCAGCTGGCGCTGCTCGTCGGTCAGCTGTTCCGGTTTCATCACCTCGCCACCGGCGGTCGGTTCGGTCGGCGCGCGGACGCCAGGCTGGCGGCTTTCCAGCTCTTTGATATAGCGCCAGCGCTCTTCCGGTTTTGGCGGCAAGCCGTTACCGGCGGCCTGGCGATTTTGCATCGCTTCCGCTTCTTCTTTCTTATGGTGCGTAATGAAATAAAGTCCACCGATAAAGGCCACCAGCACCGCCGCCGCGATCGCCACCATAGCCGGTGAAATCGCCGGAAGGCTGCTTTGCTTATTCCTTGAGCTTCGGGTAGTGCTCTTTTTGCGCCGCGAAGAAGCCGGTTGGCTGCGGCGTACATAATCTCGTTGTGCCACTATCGTTTCGCTGTCTTATATTTGTTCGTCAGCCCGCCATGTTACTTAAGCGGCGGGCCTTTGACCAGAAGAGCAGGCCCGAAAGCCTGATGGTTATCGTCTGATTTTTTGCGTACTGCCGCGAACGATCAGTTCGCAATCGAGCAGACGCGAGCCGCTGTTCACATTATGACCCTGCATTTGCTCAAGTAATAGCAGCATTCCTTCACGGCCGATATCAAAACGCGGCTGTGAAACGGTAGTCAACGGCGGATCGCAAAATTCAGACAACGCGATGTTATCGAAGCCGACAATCGACAGGTCGTCCGGCACCTTCAGGCCGCGGCGTTTCGCCAGCGACAAGGCGCCCAGCGCCATCACATCACTATGGCAGAAGACCGCGGTGGGCGGCACCGGCTGTGACAGCAGCTGCTCCAGCGCATTGGCGCCGGCTTCGAAGGTAAAATTGCCGCGAGCGATATAGTGCGGATCGACGGTGATACCGCTGCGGCGCAGCGCCTGCACATAACCCTGCAGGCGATAATGGCACAGCGGCATATCTTCCGGGCCGGCGATACAGCCAATACGCTGGTGTCCCAGCTCATGAAGATAGTTCACCGCGTTAAAGGCCGCCGTCAGGTTATCGATGTGGACGGTGGGTAACTCCAGCTCCGGCGCGAATTCGTTCGACATGACCATCGGCGGCAAATTGCGCTGCTCTTCCACGCTGGCGTCGAACGGCAGGCGCGAGCTGAGCAGCACCATGCCGTCGATCTGCTTGGTGATAATAAGGTCAATAAAGGTTTTTTCTTTCTGGTTCTGGTGGGCGCAATCGCCGATTAACACCAGATAACCGTGCTCGGCGGCCGTGACTTCAATTCCGCGGATGACTTCACTAAAAAAGGGATCGCAGATATCCGGCACGATCACGAGGATCGTCCGCGATTCGTTGCGCTTCATATTTCGCCCGAGCGACTGCGGTAAATAGCCGACTTCCAGCGCCGCCTGCTCGACCCGGTTACGGGTGGCTTGCGACACCTTATCAGGGTTCATCAACGCTCGGGACACGGTTGCCGTGGAAACGTTTGCCTTGAGGGCGACGTCTTTCATGGTGGCGGCAACCACTTGTTTTTTGGGCTTCACCTGGTTTCTCCTCGCTGAATGGCGCTGACATTTCCCTTGCGCGCTAACTGCTGCATCATTTTTATCAGATAGTCGCGGCAGTGAGTTACAGAATTTTCATGAAAAACGTGATGCTTGTTGAATTTTTCGATCCGGCTCGCAAGAGAAGCCTTACCCTTCAATAGGATCGACATCCAGCACCCATTTCACTTTTCTCGCCTCCGGTAGCGTATTGATTAACGCCAGCGTACCGCTAACGATGTGCTGCAGGCGCACCCGCGAAGGGTGCTGCAGTAATATTTGCCAGCGCCAGCGGCCGCCGCGCTTCGGCGCCAGCGCCGGAACCGGACCGAGCACCCACAGTTTATCGTCGGCCAGCGGGCTGGCCTGCAAGAGATTACGTAACTGCTGTAAAAAAAGCGGCGCCTGCTGGTTGTTATGGTCTTCAGCACGTATCAACACGTGACTGGTCCACGGCGGTAGCTGCATCGTCTGGCGTTCGGCCAGCGCCTGCTCGGCAAAGGCGTCGTAGCCTTTATACAGCAGGGTCTGCAGCAGAGGATGCTCCGGATGGTGGGTTTGCAGGATCACTTCGCCCTGTTTTCCTGCCCGGCCCGCTCGTCCGGAGACCTGGGTATAGAGCTGAGCGAAACGCTCTGCGGAGCGGAAATCAGCGGAAAATAGCGCCCCGTCGACGTCCAGCAGGGAGACGAGGGTCACGTCCGGAAAGTGGTGGCCTTTGGCCAGCATTTGGGTGCCGATCAAAATGCGCGCGCCGCCGCGGTGGACTGCGGCGAGATGTTCCTCAAGCGCCCCTTTACGGCTGGTGGTATCGCGGTCGATACGCGAGATGGGCACACCAGGGAACAGCGGCGTTAGGGACTGCTCCAGTTGCTCGGTGCCGATACCCACCGGCACCAGATGTGTGGAACCGCAGGAAGGGCACTGGCGCGGGATAGGGCGCTGACTGTCGCAGTGGTGGCAGCGCAGATGGTGCTGCGCCTGGTGCAACGTATAGTAGCTGTCGCAGCGCGGGCACTCCGCGATCCAGCCGCAGTCGTGGCACAGCAGCGCCGGCGCAAAGCCGCGGCGGTTAAGAAACAGGATCACCTGGTTATCCGCCTGCAGATGCTGGCGCATGCGGTTGATCAGCGCGGGTGACAGACCCGCCTGCAGCACCTGTCCTTTCAGGTCGAGCACGTGCTGCTGGGCTGGACGCGCGTTGCCCGCGCGTTTGCTTAAGGTTAACTGCCGATATTTGCCCTGGCGGACGTTGTGCAGGGTCTCCAGCGCCGGCGTCGCCGAGCCGAGAATAATCGGGATCTGTTCGCTGTGAGCGCGCCATACCGCCAGGTCGCGGGCGTGGTAGCGCCAGCCTTCCTGCTGTTTGTAGGAGCTGTCATGCTCTTCGTCGATGACGATGACGCCGAGATCTTTAAACGGCGTAAACAGCGAGGAGCGAGTGCCTATCACAATGGCCGCTTCGCCGTTTTTCGCCTTCAGCCAGGCCGAGAGACGTTCGCTGTCATTGAGTCCGGAGTGCAGCACTTCCACCGGCGCATTAAAGCGCTGGCGAAAACGGGCGATAGTTTGCGGCGTCAGGCCGATCTCCGGCACCATCACCAGCGCCTGGCGCCCCTGCGCCAGTACATTCTCCAGCACGCTCAAGTAGACTTCCGTTTTCCCTGAGCCTGTGATGCCTGCCAGTAGCCAGGCGGAGAAGCGATCGGCAGCGCTGTGGATCGCTCCGACGGCGGTGGCCTGTTCGGTATTCAGACGCAGGCGCTCGCCGGCAACCGAATACGTGCTGCGCCAGTCGGTGAGGACGGGCGCTTCACAGGCCAGCTCCGCCAGCCCTTTGCCACGCAGCGCCTGCAGCGCCGCTTCATTAAATTCCAGTTCGCTAACCTGATGACGCCAGATCTTTCCCTGGCGCAGCGCCGCCAGCGCCTGCTGCTGCTTTGGGGAGCGTTTCAGACCGTTGAGGTCGACAGCCTGCCCCTGCTCGGTGGCGAACCAGTACCACAGCGGCGTCGCGCTGGCGGGTTTGCCCTGGCGCAGCAGAATGGGCAGCGCATGGAACAGCACATCGCCAATCGGATGATGGTAATACTCAGCCGCCCACATCAGCAGTCGCCAGACGGTGCCAGAGAAGACCGGCTCGTCGTCCAGCGCTTCGGCGACCGGTTTGAGTTCATCCAGCGGCAGCTCGCTGCGCTCGCTCACCGCCGCGACAATGCCGATCCGCTCCTGTTTGCCGAACGGCACCCGCACCCGACAGCCCGCTTTGACCGTCATGCCATCAGGCAGCAGATAGTCAAAGGTGCGCGGTAGCGGAACGGGTAGGGCAACGTGGGCGACGGGCATGTCATCTTCCTGACTTGAAATCTGGCGGGATAGTATACACATTACGATAAGGCGGCGCGGATCAGTTTGCATATGCTGGTCAAATTCTGTATGATTCGCCGCCTTCAATGCACTTTATACCGCATTGGAGATTGACCATTACCGTACGCTTCGCGCTGTCAGCAGCGTGGAAGACGACGGGAAATTATTAATATCGCGTGGTGTCTGGCGTTAGGGCTGGAAGAGCGACGCGGCCTTAACTGAGGTTCTCCCATGAAAAAAGGTATTCACCCAAAATACGAAGAAATTACTGCTACCTGTTCTTGCGGTAATGTCATGAAAATCCGTTCCACCGTTGGTCACGACCTGAACCTCGACGTGTGCGGTAAATGCCACCCGTTCTTCACCGGCAAACAGCGTGATGTTGCTACCGGTGGCCGTGTTGACCGCTTCAACAAGCGCTTCAGCATCCCGGGCAGCAAGTAAGTTGCCAGAAGAAGCCGCCTCAGGGCGGCTTTTTTGTGCCTCTCGCCAGCCTGGGCGGGACACAAAAAAGGGCGGAAAATTGCTTCCGCCCTTTTTATCAACTCAGTATTCCCACGTATCCGGGTCGATCCCCAGTTCACGCATAATCTCTTTCGCCGCTTCCGGGATCTCATCGCTGCGCTCTTTACGCAGGTCTTCATCGTTAGGCAACGGTTGTCCGGTAAAGGCATGCAGGAACGCTTCGCACAGCAGCTCGCTGTTGGTCGCGTGACGCAGGTTGTTCACCTGACGACGCGTGCGTTCATCGGTGAGGATTTTTAACACCTTCAGAGGAATGGAAACCGTAATTTTCTTTACTTGCTCACTCTTCTTACCGTGCTCAGCGTATGGGCTGATATATTCGCCGCTCCATTCAGCCATGAGATACCTTAATCCTCTGTTTATTAGTGAAGGGCCAGAATATTCCGCCCGGGCTATAATTGCGCGTAGTTTACCGTATGAGCGCGCTTTCTAACATGAGATAAGCCGCTACCGACGTGCGCTAATGCATATAATTTTAACGGCTATTTGCACTTTGCTCAATCTATACGCAAAGAAGTTTAGATGTCCAGATGTATTGACGTCTATTGTGACAATGTTTACTCTGGAGCCTGACTTTTCACCGATTCAGCCCAGGAACTTCCCAACATGACGCGTAAACAGGCCACCATCGCAGTGCGTAGCGGTTTAAATGACGACGAGCAGTACGGTTGCGTTGTCCCGCCGATCCACCTTTCCAGTACCTATAACTTCACCGGCTTTAATGAACCTCGCGCCCACGACTACTCCCGCCGCGGCAACCCGACGCGTGATGTGGTGCAGCGCGCCTTAGCGGAGCTGGAAGGTGGCGCCGGCGCGGTGCTGACCAATACCGGTATGTCGGCGATCCTGCTGGTGACGACGGTGTTCCTTAAGCCGGGCGATCTGCTGGTGGCGCCGCACGACTGCTACGGCGGCAGCTACCGTCTGTTCGACAGCCTGGCGAAGCGCGGCTGTTATCGCGTCCAGTTCGTCGATCAAAATGATGAGCAGGCGCTGCGGGCGGCGTTGGCGGAAAAACCGAAGCTGGTGCTGGTCGAAAGCCCAAGTAATCCATTGCTGCGGGTGGTGGATATTGCGAAAATCTGTGGTCTGGCGCGTGAGGCAGGCGCGGTGAGCGTGGTGGACAACACCTTCCTGAGCCCGGCGCTGCAAAACCCGCTGGCGCTGGGTGCCGATCTGGTGTTGCATTCCTGTACTAAATACCTGAATGGCCACTCCGATGTGGTGGCCGGGGTGGTGATTGCCAACGATCCGGCGACTGTCACCGAACTGGCATGGTGGGCGAATAATATTGGCGTCACCGGCGGCGCCTTCGACAGCTATTTGTTGCTGCGCGGTCTGCGGACGCTGTCTCCGCGTATGGAAGTGGCGCAGCGTAATGCCCTGGCGATTGTTGAGTATCTGAAAACCCAGCCGCTGGTGAAAAAGCTGTATCATCCGTCGCTGCCGGAAAACCAGGGGCATGAAATTGCGGCGCGTCAGCAAAAAGGTTTTGGCGCAATGTTAAGCTTCGAGCTGGACGGTGACGAGCAGACGCTGCGCCGTTTCCTGAGCGGGCTGTCGCTGTTTACACTGGCGGAATCGCTGGGGGGCGTTGAAAGCCTGATTTCCCATGCGGCAACGATGACGCATGCCGGCATGGCGCCTGAAGCGCGTGCCGCCGCCGGAATTTCAGAAACGCTTCTGCGTATTTCAACCGGTATTGAAGATGGTGAAGATTTAATTGCCGACCTGGAAAATGGCTTCCGGGCAGCAAACGAGGAATAAAAATGAGTGTGATTGCGCAGGCAGGGGCGAAGGGTCGTCAGCTGCACAAATTTGGTGGGAGTAGTTTAGCGGATGCGAAATGTTACCTGCGCGTCGCGGGGATCATGAAGGAATATTCGCAGGCGGGCGACATGATGGTTGTCTCCGCCGCTGGCAGCACCACCAACCAGCTGATCAGCTGGCTTAAACTTAGCCAGAGCGATCGCCTTGCTGCGCATCAGGTTCAGCAGTCGCTTCGCCGTTATCAGACCGAGCTGATTGGCGGTCTGGTGGAGCCGGCGGCGGCGGATACGTTGATCGCCGCCTTCATCCATGACCTTGAGCGTCTGGCAGGGCTGCTTGATGGCGGGGTTACCGAAGCGGTTTATGCGGAAGTAGTCGGCCATGGTGAAGTCTGGTCCGCACGCCTGATGGCGGCGGTCCTTAACCAACTGGGTATGGAAGCGGCCTGGCTGGATGCTCGCGCTTTCCTGCGTGCGGAACGCGCCGCGCAGCCGCAGGTGGATGAAGGATTATCTTATCCACTGCTGCAACAGCTGATGGCGCAACATCCGAATAAGCGTCTGGTGGTGACCGGCTTTATCTCCCGCAACCAGGCCGGGGAAACCGTCCTGCTGGGCCGTAACGGGTCTGACTACTCCGCCACGCAGATCGGCGCGCTGGCGGGCGCCTCTCGCGTCACCATCTGGAGTGATGTCGCCGGGGTGTACAGCGCGGATCCGCGTAAGGTCAAAGATGCCTGTCTGCTGCCGCTGCTGCGTCTGGATGAAGCCAGCGAGCTGGCGCGTCTGGCCGCTCCAGTGCTCCACGCCCGCACGCTGCAGCCGGTGTCCGCCAGCGATATCGATCTGCAGTTACGTTGCAGCTATACGCCGGAACAGGGTTCTACGCGCATTGAGCGCGTGCTGGCCTCCGGTACCGGCGCGCGGATTGTCACCAGCCATGATGACGTCTGTCTGGTGGAGTTCCAGGTGCCGGCCAGCCATGATTTCAAACTGGCGCATAAAGAGCTGGATGCCCTGCTCAAACGCGCCCAGCTGCGCCCGTTAGCCGTTGGCGTCCATGCCGACCGTAAGCTGCTGCAGTTCTGCTATACCTCCGAGGTCGCCGACAGCGCGCTGAAGCTGCTCGATGAAGCGGGTCTGCCGGGCGAGCTGCGTCTGCGTCAGAAGCTGGCGCTGGTGGCGATGGTGGGCGCGGGTGTCACCCGTAACCCACTGCACTGCCATCGTTTCTGGCAGCAACTGAAAGGGCAACCGGTGGAGTTCACCTGGCAGTCCGAAGAGGGGATCAGTCTGGTAGCCGTGTTGCGCGCCGGACCAACGGAAAGCCTGATCCAGGGTCTGCATCAGACCTTGTTTCGTGCAGAGAAGCGTATTGGCCTGATGCTGTTCGGCAAAGGGAACATTGGCTCCCGCTGGCTGGAGCTGTTTGCCCGTGAACAAACTACGCTGTCGGCGCGCACTGGCTTCGAGTTTGTTCTCGCCGGCGTAGTCGACAGTAAACGCAGCCTGCTGAACTACGACGGGCTGGATGCCAGCCGGGCGCTGGCCTTCTTCAACGATGAAGCGGTGGAGCAGGATGAAGAGTCGCTGTTCCTGTGGATGCGCGCGCATCCGTACGATGATTTAGTGGTACTGGACGTCACCGCCAGCGAACAGCTGGCCGACCAGTACCTTGATTTCGCCAGCCATGGCTTCCACGTGATCAGCGCCAACAAGCTGGCGGGCGCCAGCAGCAGTGATAAATATCGCCAGATCCACGACGCGTTTGAGAAGACGGGTCGCCACTGGCTGTATAACGCTACCGTTGGCGCGGGTTTGCCGGTGAACCATACGGTGCGCGATCTGATCGACAGCGGCGACACCATCCTCGGCCTGAGCGGTATCTTCTCGGGAACGCTCTCCTGGTTGTTCCTGCAGTTTGATGGCACCGTGCCGTTCACCGACCTGGTGGACCAGGCCTGGCAGCAGGGGCTGACCGAGCCGGATCCGCGCGTCGATCTGTCCGGTAAGGATGTGATGCGTAAGCTGGTGATCCTCGCGCGGGAAGCGGGTTATGACATCGAACCGGATCAGGTCCGTGTGGAATCACTGGTCCCTGCACACTGCGAAGAGGGGTCGGTCGATCACTTCTTTGAAAATGGCGAAGAGCTGAACGAGCAAATGCTGCAGCGTCTGGAAGCGGCCCGCGAGATGGGGCTGGTGCTCCGCTACGTGGCGCGCTTTGATGCTAACGGCAAAGCACGCGTCGGCGTGGAAGCGGTACGCGAAGAGCACCCGCTGGCGGCGCTGCTGCCGTGCGATAACGTGTTCGCCATCGAAAGCCGCTGGTATCGCGATAACCCGCTGGTGATCCGCGGGCCCGGCGCCGGGCGCGATGTGACCGCCGGGGCGATCCAGTCGGATATTAACCGTCTGGCGCAGCTGCTGTAGTTCCGAGAAAAAGACCAGGCGCTGCCTGGTCTTTTTTGTTAGTGCGCCGCAAAAACCGCTTTAGCGGCAAACAGGCCGTTGAGCGCCGCCGGGAATCCGGCGTAGACCGCCATCTGCATGATCACTTCCGTAATCTCCTCTTGCGTCAGACCGACATTTAATCCCGCGGCAATATGTACTTTCAGCTGCGGCGCGGCGTTACCCAGCGCGGTGAGCGCGGCAATAGTGGCGATTTCCCGGCTGCGTAAGTCGAGCCCTGGCCTGGCGTAAATATCGCCGAAGGGGAACTCAATCAGATAGCGGGCGAAATCGGGGGCGATATCCTGCAGGCTGTCGACGACGGCTTCCCCGCCGTGGCCATCCACCCGCTGCAGCATTTCCTGACCGGTGATATAACGTTCGCTGGACATCATTTTTTCCTCTCTGTGATGAAGCGTTGAGAGGAAGGGTAGGGAAGTGTGCCGGACTTGAGTAATACCCTTTTCGTGATACCTTTTCAGTATGACAACTTCGCGATTACATTCCCTGGATATTCGCCTGCTGCGCGCCTTTGCCGTGGTGGCGGAGGAAAATAACATCAGCCGGGCGGCGCAGCGGTTATTTATCTCGCAGCCGCCGCTGACCCGCCATATCCGCCATCTGGAAGCGCAGCTGGGGGTGACGCTGTTTCAGCGCCACAGCAAAGGCTTGATCCTGACCGACGCGGGAAGAGAGGTGCTGGAGATGATTCGACCTCTGCTGGTGCTCCAGGAACGCACGCTGGCGGCATTGAGCCAGCTCTCCGCTCACTCGCCGCAGCCCTTGCGTCTGGGATTGACCACCGCCTTTGAACAGGGCATTTTCGCCGCCGTTGAATCTGCGCTGAGCGATCATACCCGCGCGTTGCATATTACCCGCCACGCCTCACCGGCACTGGCTCAGCAGGTACGCAAAGGCAAACTCGATGCGGCGCTGGTCGCGCTGCCGCTGAATACTGAAGGGCTGCACCTGCATCCTTTGCCGTATCAGGAGCCGCTCATCGCGGCATTGCCTGTCTCCTGGCCGGAAGCCGCCAGACCAGCGTTAACGCTACGCGCGCTCAATCATCGGCCGCTGTTCTGGTTTAAACGCGAGCGCAATCCCGATTTCTTTGACTACACGCGACGTATTTTCGACCGGGCTGGTTATACCCCCGCTTACGTGGAAGAGCCTGCCGAACATGATGTACTGCTGGCGCGAATTGCGCGTGGCGAAGGCATGATCCTGCTGCCGGCGTCCTTTTCCGCGATCCAGCGTCAGGGGGTGGTGTTCTGTCCTGTCGCTGAAGG
Organism: Klebsiella sp. HMSC25G12; assembly: GCF_001807705.1. Classification (NCBI taxonomy): domain Bacteria; kingdom Pseudomonadati; phylum Pseudomonadota; class Gammaproteobacteria; order Enterobacterales; family Enterobacteriaceae; genus Klebsiella; species Klebsiella sp. HMSC25G12. The sequence continues at coordinate 83,333 of NZ_KV789801.1, forward strand.
CGACAGCATGCCGTTAAGCCTTGGCGTGGTCTATGCGCCTCACCAGGCAGAATCCGTGCAGCAATGGCTTCCTCTGCTGGATGACCATCTGACGACGCGCTAGCCTCAGGCTGACTCTCGAGCCACCAGCTGTCCGGAAAGGGTAATGCGCTGGGTCGGCAGGGCAGGTTCTTTGATCTTGCGGATAATGAGCGAGGCAACCTGACGTCCTGTCTCTTCGCTGGCGGAAGAGACGTAAGTGAAGGATGGCGAGGTTAAATTCACGTGCATCATGTCTTCGAAACCCACCAGCGCCACCTGCTGAGTGAGAAAGACATCTTTTCCCACCGTGCGTCCAACCTGATGAATGCCGCTGAGGCAGCCAATCATTGCATCAGGCGAGTGGCACAGCAGGGCGGTAATGGCATTATTTTTTTCCAGCAGCTGGCGGGTGGCGATACTGGCGGCCTGGGTGTTGTCGCTGCAGGCGGGGGCAAATTCTTCCCGCACCGTCATGCCGTTCTTCTCCAGTGTGCTGAATAAGCCAAGCAGCCGCTGCTGACGGATCAGGTCGTTATCCTGTCCGCCGATGTAGGCAATGTAGCGATGGCCGCGCTCAATCAGATAACGGGTGGCGATGCTGGCGGCCTGGCGGTTATCGCGGACCACCTGATCATGGTGGCCGGTGAGCAGCGTTTGCGAGACCGCGACCAGCGGCAGCGGACATGCCTGTAAGGCCTCGGGCAACGCATTGCTGGTGGTGTCGGCATCAAGATATATCACGCCGGCGACGCCCTGCTGTTTAAACGACAGCAGGCAGCGGGCCAGATAGTCATGATCGTCGCGCGGCTGGCCGAGAATGACCATATAGCCCTGCTTTTCGAGCTCCTGGACGATATTCGCCATCACCTTGATGGAAAAGCTGTCGTTGAAGTCGCGCAGGATCAGGCCGATCAGGTTGGTGGTGTTGGCGCGGAGATTAGCGGCGGCAACGTTATGCACATAGCCAAGTTCCTGGATGGCCGCGTTGACTTTTTCGATGGTCGCGTCGGAGATCTTCCCTTTCTGACGTAATACCAGCGAGACCGTCGAAACGGAGACGCCGGCCAGTTTCGCCACATCTATAATGCTGACTTTCTTCAAAATCGCTCCATGACAACGCGTGTATAACCGTCAGATCGCAGACATAGGCTTACCCACGGCAAGCCTATTTCCACACCATAACACCTTCTTGTTATTTGCCAATCATCCCCGACATGGTTTGTGCGATAAATTGCGCTCTGGCGCCAAAAATAATCTGGATGCCGTTATCGCCGACGAAGACCACCCCGCGCGCGCCGATGCCGTTGAGGCCATCTTTATCAACCGCATCGCGCTCAGCCACTTCCAGGCGCAGGCGGGTGATGCAGGCCCCGACGGAATCGATATTTTGTGAACCGCCGAGAAGATTGACGATCTCGGTCGCCAGCTCCGCATCGGTTTTATCGTCGGCAGTGACCGTGATATCGGTGCGGCCCGGCGTTTTCACATCGAAACGGCGGATAACGAAGCGGAAGGTGAAATAATAAATCAGCCCCATCGGCACGCCAACAATCACCGCGTTGAGGAAGTGGGTTTGATAGCCGTTGAGCGACGGCAGAATACCGAAGGAGATATAGTCGATAAGCCCTGCGGAGAAAGATTTAGCGATATGCGCATGCAGGAGATACATCGTCATGTACGAGAGCCCCGCCATGATGGCGTTGAAGACGTACAGGATCGGCGCCACGAAGATAAAGGTAAATTCTACGGGCTCGGTAATGCCGGTCAGGAAACAGGTCAGCGCGGCGGAGAACAGAATACCGGCCGCGATTTTTTTATTCTTAGTATGCGCTTCGTGATACATCGCCAGACAGGCGGCCGGCAGCGCGAACAGCATCAGCGGGAATTCCCCCTGCATAAATTTACCGGCGTTTTGGTAGCTGTCGGAGCTAAAGGATTTCACCCCTTCTTCCAGCATCTTAAACCAGATGGTCTGGTCGCCGTGGATCACCTGGCCTGCCTGGGTGGTGGAATCGCCGAAAGAGTACCAGAAGGACGGATACCAGATGTGGTGCAGCCCCAGCGGGATCAGCGCCCGTTCAACGAGGCCGAAAATAAAGGTCGATGCGGCCTGGTTGTCGCCATTCACCACCATCGACAGTGAGTCGATACCGGCCTGGATATGTTGCCAGACATAAGGCAACAGCAGGCCGAGAATAAACGAGAGAAACGCCGTGGCGATCGCCACGAAGCGCTTACCGGAGAAGAAACCGAGGAATTCAGGCAACTGCATCGCATGGAAGCGGTTATAGCACCACGACGCGAGAATACCGCAGATAAGCCCGCCGAAAACCCCCATCTGCAGCGTCGGGATGCCAACGACCATGGCGTATTTTCCGCCCTGAGAGGCCATCTCCGGGGTAATGCCGAGCACAGTGCTGATGGTGATGTTGGTGATAAAGACGGAAACGGCTGCCGACAGCGCAGCGATGCCCGATTCTGATGCCAGCCCCACAGCGGAACCAATCGCGAACAGCATTGGCAGGTTATCAAAAATGATGCCGCCGGCGTTCATCATTAGCGGCATATGGAATTTATCCCCGAAGGCCAACAGTAAGCCGGCGGCCGGGAGAAGCGAAATCGGCAGCATCAAGGCGCGGCCGATCATCGACAGTTTTGATAATGATTTTATGAACCCTGACCACAGACTCATGGTGATATCCCCGAATAGATTTTATAAGCATTATTGCGTAAGTAGAACGTTCTAGTAGAACGTTCTACTTAATGTGAACCAAGCTATAAGCGGCTGCAATCACAATCGCTCTGGCAATCATGGGGAGATGTTGGTTTTTTGAACTGCTTCAAATTTCATCGGGTCGAATTCTTCCTGCACGGCATCAGTTCTGGTCGGAAGATGAATTTTTTTCATTTTAGAGGCCTATTCCTCACTCTTTACGCAGATTTTTCTATTGACGCCCGCGCGCTTTTCCGTCATTTTTACATCTGGACGTCTAAACGTATAGAAGTTCGCAATATAACAGCCATTACATGCGATTGATGAGGTAAGGTATGAGCTTTTTTCACGCCAATCAGCGGGAAGCCCTGAATCAGAGCCTGGCGGAAGTCCAGGGCCAGATTAATGTGTCTTTTGAATTCTTTCCGCCGCGCACCAGTGAAATGGAGCAAACCCTGTGGAAATCCATCGATCGCCTGAGCAGTCTGAAACCGAAGTTTGTTTCGGTAACCTATGGCGCGAACTCTGGCGAGCGCGATCGCACGCACAGCATCATCAAAGGCATTAAAGAGCGAACCGGTCTGGAAGCAGCGCCGCACCTGACCTGTATCGATGCCTCTCGTGATGAGCTGCGTACTATCGCTCAGGATTACTGGAACAACGGTATTCGCCATATCGTCGCCCTGCGCGGCGACCTGCCGCCGGGCAGCGGTAAACCGGATATGTATGCCGCCGATCTGGTGACGCTGCTGAAAGAGGTGGGCGATTTCGATATCTCTGTCGCCGCGTATCCGGAAGTGCATCCGGAAGCGAAAAGCGCACAGGCGGATTTGCTGAACCTGAAGCGTAAAGTCGAGGCGGGCGCCAACCGCGCGATCACCCAGTTCTTCTTCGATGTGGAAAGCTACCTGCGTTTTCGCGATCGCTGCGTCTCGGCGGGCATCGACGTGGAAATCATTCCGGGTATCCTGCCGGTCTCCAACTTTAAACAGGCGAAAAAGTTTGCGGATATGACCAACGTCCGTATCCCGGTGTGGATGTCGAAAATGTTCGAAGGGCTGGATAACGACGCCGAAACCCGTCAGTTGGTGGGGGCGAATATCGCCATGGACATGGTGAAGATTTTAAGCCGGGAAGGGGTAAAAGACTTCCACTTCTATACCCTGAACCGCGCCGAGATGAGCTACGCCATCTGCCATACGCTGGGCGTGCGTCCGGCCTGAGTGCTTGCCGTTTCCGCGGTCAGTAGGCGGCGCGTTCGACAGATAGACATAAAAAAACACCCGGCTGATGCCGGGTGTTTTGCTCTGGGTTATTCCCATTCCTGCAGGAAGCGCTGACCGTATTGGTCGGCCACCAACAGCGCGGCGTAGACCTGGTCTGAGTCGACGCCGCCCGGCATATTGTGAATGGTTTCGCCTTCAGCGCAGGCGGCTTCCGCCACCAGGCGCATTTTGGTCGGGATATCACCTTTGATGTCCAGCTGCGCCAGGGTGATCGGCAGCCCAACGCTGTGGCACAGCGCGGCGACGGTCTCTATTTCGTCCACCGGCGCATTTTCCAGCACCAGCTGCGTCAGGGTACCGAACGCCACTTTTTCCCCGTGATAATAGTGGTGGGCGTCAGGGATGGCCGTCATGCCGTTGTGAATCGCGTGCGCCGCCGCCAGGCCGCCGCTTTCAAAGCCGACGCCGCTCAGGTAGGTGTTGGCTTCCACCACTCGCTCCAGCGCCGGGGTGACCACGTGCTGTTCGGCGGCCAGCATCGCTTTTTCACCCTCTTCAAGTAAGGTGTTGTAGCACAGCTCGGCCAGCGCCAGCGCCGCCTGAGTGCATTTCCCACCCGCCATGGTGGTGGCGCCGCTACGGGAGCAGGCGCGGGCTTCGAACCAGGTGGCCAGCGCATCGCCAATCCCGGCGGCCAGCAGGCGAGCTGGCGCACCGGCAACAATCTGCGTATCGACAATGACCATGTTGGGGTTGTGCGGCAGCATCAGGTAGCTGTCGAACTCCCCTTCGTCGGTGTAAATCACCGACAGCGCGCTACACGGCGCATCGGTGGAGGCGATGGTGGGGGCGATCGCCACCGGCACATTCATAAAGTGAGCCAATGCTTTTGCGGTATCCAGCGTTTTACCACCGCCGATCCCCAGCACGGCGGTGCACTTCGCGCTGCCGGCGATATCGCGCAGGCGATTGATTTCATTATGCGAACACTCACCGCCAAACGGCGCAATTTCGGCCGCCAGGCCAGCGTCGGCCAGGCTTTTACGCAGCATCTCTTCCGCAAACCCCAGTACGAACTTATCGCCGACTACCAGCCAGCGTTCGGCCAGCGGCTTCAGATAGTCGCCGAGGCGCTTGATGGCGCCTGCGCCCTGAATGTATTTGCCTGGTGATTGAATAATGCGATCCATTTCGATTCCTCCTCGATGACCGTGCTGCCGCCCGCAGGCGACTCGCAGGTCCGGTTACAGGTTCAGCGTGCCAAAGGCGTTATTCCAGTCCTGTTCAAACTTCTCTATGGCTGACTCTACCGCAGGGGTGCCGAGCATTTGTTGCGCTACATCTAATGGAAGGGTGATGGCTTCGCAACCGGCCAGCAGGCAATCCAGCGCCTGACGGGGCGTTTTGAAGCTCGCCGCCAGCACTTTGCTCTCGGGCGCATGCATTTCCAGCAGAGATTGCAGCTCCTGCACCATGCGGATACCGTCCCCGCCCTGGGCGTCAACGCGGTTAACGTAAGGCGCGACGTACTTTGCGCCGGCCAGTGCGGCCAGCAGGCCTTGCGAAGCGCTGTAGACGGCGGTGCCAAGGGTCGGGATGCCTTCCTTCTTCAGCATTTTGATAGCGGCGAGGCCTTCGGCGGTCACCGGGATTTTAACCACGATGCCCGGCACGGCGTTGCTCAGGCGTTTAGCTTCTTCCACCATGCCCTGCGCATCGCGGCTCATGGTCTGCGCGAAGAGGGTGCCCTCCGGACCGATGGCTTTCTGCAGGCGTGGGAGCACGTCCCATACCGGGGTTTTACCGGCGGCGATAATGCTCGGGTTGGTGGTTACCCCGGCCAGCGGGTAGATGCGGGCCAGGCGTTCCACTTCGGCGACGTTGGCGGTATCCAGATAGAGTTCCATCGTGTTTTCCTCAATGCTTAATTCGATATTGTCATTGAGGTAAGCATACGGCTTTCGTTCGAAGGACCGCCAGATGACAAATTTGCCAAAAACTGGATAAATGTACGCATCACGATTAAGGATGATTTAGATCACATTTATCGGCGATGGTGGGGTTGTGCAGCAATAAAAGCGCGCACAAAAGTCAGGTTTAACACACAAAAATCTAGTTTTTGGCCGGAGAAGATATTTCCGTTAACTGGCTATGATACTGACGGCGGTATTCAGACGGCGAGCGCTCGGTGGTTTTGCGAAACAGGCGGCAGAAATAATTGCTGTCGGCGAAGCCGCAGGCGTGGGCGATATCTTTCACTTTCATATCGTGGCCCTTCAGCAGCATACGGGCCTGTTCAAGACGAATATGGTTCAGATATTCATTGAAGCCCATTGGCCCGCATTTCTGGAACAGATGAGAAAGATAGTTGGGGGAGAGATAGAACGCCTGGGCCACCGATTCCCGGCTCAGCGGCTCCGCGTAATGGACGTCCATGTACTGGCGGATCGCCTCAAACAGCGCCTGGCTGCGCGAGGAGGTTTGCGCCTGGCTGCCGAGAAGGTCATGGCAGTGGCTGAGCAGGCTGACGACAATGCTGCGGGCGGTTCGCTGCTCCTGCGGCTGCATCCGGAGCTCATTGAGCGCCTGCAGCAGAAATGAACCGACGCGCGGCCCGCGGCGCAGCGCCTGCCGCTTTTCGACAACGGTTATCGCCTTGCCATTCCAGTGCTGCAGCGAGCACTCCAGTCGCTGCTTATCGAACAAGATACTTAACAGCAGGCAGGGCGCCTGCCACTGCGGGCAGTTCCAGCTATCGCCAGGGATATAGAGCACGTCGTTCGCCTCAAGAGGGCTGGCGTTTTCGCCGAGTGCCCGGTCAGGCAACTGCCCATCGATGATGATGTTCAGACGGGGAAAATCAACCTGCACTACCGGCTCAGCAGGCGAGCGCATCTCGCCGGCAAAATAGACCCGGCCGATACCATTCTGCTTTTTTAGGAATGAATCAATAAGTTGATTGATATCGTTGTCCATCATTCTTCCGTTCAGCGCATCACCTCTTTCATCATACCGGACATTTTTCCAGCGGTAAAAGCGCTTGCCAGTCACGCTTGCTTCCCAGATAAGATATGTTATATCGTAACAATTTGTCGCCATTGATAGCAAACTCAGGAGAGAGTAATGACCAGAAAGATCCCCCTGCTGGCCTTTGGATTCGGCATGGTGCTAGCCAGCGCCCAGGTGTTTGCCCACGGCAATCATAACCATGGCCCGGCGTTAACCGACGTCGAGCGTCAGGCCAGCGAAGGCATTTTTGCCGATAAAGATGTGCAGGATCGCGCGCTGAGCGATTGGGAGGGCGTCTGGCAGTCGGTAAACCCGTATCTGCTCAACGGCGACCTTGACCCGGTGCTGGAGCAGAAGGCGAAAAAGCCCGGCGGCAAGAGCGTCGAGGAGTATCGCGCCTATTATAAGAAGGGCTACGCCACCGATGTGGAGCAGATTGGCATTGAAAATGATGTGATTGAGTTCCACGTTGGCGATGTCGTCAACAGCTGCAAATACCGCTATTCAGGCTACAAAATTCTGCATTACGCCTCCGGCAAGAAAGGCGTACGTTACCTGTTTGAGTGCCAGCAGGGCAATGCCAACGCGCCGAAATTTGTGCAGTTCAGCGACCATATCATTGGCCCGCGTAAATCGCAGCATTTCCATATTTTCATGGGTAATGAATCACAGGAGGCGTTGCTGAAAGAGATGGATAACTGGCCGACCTATTATCCATATGCGCTGCATAAAGAGCAGATCGTTGATGAGATGCTGCACCACTAGAACAGGTGAAAATCCCCCGACCGGGCGGCCGGGGGAGAGAGACTTCGATTAGCCGGTGTTACGCATACCGGCGGCAACGCCGGCGATGGTGACCATCAGCGCTTGTTCAACGCGCGGATCCGGGTCCTTGCCTGCTTCTTCGGCCTGGCGTGAACGGTGCAGCAGTTCCGCCTGCAGGACGTTCAGCGGGTCGGTATAGATATTACGCAGCTGGATAGACTCGGCGATCCACGGCAGGTCGGCCATCAGATGGGAGTCGTTGGCGATGGCCAACACGACGTTGATGTCGGCAGCCAGCAGCTTACGCAGCTCGGTACCCAGCGCCCACAGCTCCGGCTTCACCAGGCGCTGATCGTAGTACTCTGCCAGCCACAGGTCAGCCTTCGAGTAAACCATCTCCAGCATGCCGAGGCGGGTAGAGAAGAACGGCCAGTCGCGACACATCGCTTCCAGTTCACTCTGTTTTCCACCTTCGACCACCTTCTGCAGCGCGGCGCCAGCGCCCAGCCAGGCCGGTAGCATCAGGCGGTTCTGGGTCCAGGCGAAGATCCACGGAATGGCGCGCAGCGACTCGACGCCGCCGGTCGGGCGACGTTTTGCCGGACGCGAACCCAGCGGCAGTTTGCCCAGCTCCTGCTCCGGAGTCGCAGAGCGGAAGTAAGGCACGAAATCTTTGTTTTCACGTACGTAGCCGCGATACATCTTGCAGGAGACGTCGGACAGCTCAGCCATGATGTCGCGCCATTCGGCTTTCGGTTCCGGCGGCGGCAGCAGGTTGGCTTCCAGAATGGCGCTGGTATACAGCGACAGACTGCTGATGGTCACTTCCGGCAGGCCGTACTTAAAGCGGATCATCTCGCCCTGCTCGGTGACGCGCAGGCCGCCTTTCAGGCTTCCCGGCGGCTGCGAGAGCAGCGCCGCGTGGGCTGGCGCGCCGCCGCGGCCGATGGAACCGCCGCGTCCGTGGAACAGCGTCAGTTCGATACCGGCTTTCTCACAGGTTTTGATCAGCGCGTCCTGCGCCTGGTACTGCGCCCAGGAGGCGGCCATCACGCCAGCATCTTTGGCGGAGTCAGAATAGCCAATCATGACCATCTGCTTGCCCTGGATAAAGCCGCGGTACCAGTCGATATTCAGCAGCTGAGTCATGACATCGTTGGCGTTGTTCAGGTCGTCCAGCGTTTCGAACAGCGGGGCCACCGGCAGAGCAAAACCAATCCCGGCCTCTTTCAGCAGCAGATGAACCGCCAGCACGTCGGACGGCGTTTTGGCCATCGAGATCACGTAGGCGGCGATCGATCCGCGCGGCGCCTCGGCGATCACTTTGCAGGTATCGAGGACTTCGCGCGTCTCTTCGCTTGGCTCCCACTGACGCGGCAGCAACGGACGTTTGGAGTTCAGTTCGCGGATCAGGAAAGCCTGTTTGTCGGCTTCTGACCAGCTTTCGTAATCGCCGATCCCGAGGTAACGGGTCATTTCGCCCAGCGCTTCGGTATGGCGAGTGCTTTCCTGACGGATATCAATACGCACCAGTGGTACGCCGAAAGACTTCACGCGGCGCAGGGTGTCGAGCAGTTCGCCGTTGGCGATAATGCCCATGCCGCAGGCCTGCAGCGATTTATAGCAGGCGTACAGCGGTTCCCACAGCTGCTCGTTCTGAGTGATCAGTCCCGCCGGTTTCGGCAGCTTCTGACCTTTCAGGCGCGCTTCCAGCCAGGCCTGGGTCTCCATCAGCTGAGTGCGCAGTTTCTTCATCAGATAACGGTACGGTTCCTGAGCACCCTCGGCGCCAGCCAGCGCGCGAAGTTCGTCGGTACACTCCACCATCGACAGCTCGGAGATCAGCACCTGCACGTCTTTGAGGAACAGATCGGTGGCTTTCCAGCGGCTGAGCAGCAGCACGTGGCGAGTGATGTCGGCGGTCACGTTCGGGTTGCCGTCGCGGTCGCCGCCCATCCACGAGGTGAAACGCACCGGGACGAAGTCCACCGGTAGCTGATAGCCAAGGTTGGCTTCCAGCTGTTCGTTCAGCTCGCGCAGATAGTTAGGCACCCCTTCCCACAGGCTGTTTTCCACCACCGCGAAGCCCCATTTGGCTTCGTCGACCGGAGACGGGCGGTATTTACGGATCTCGTCAGTATGCCAGGACTGGGCGATCAGCTGGCGCAGACGGCGCATCAGCTGATGGTGCTCGTAGTCGGCGATGTCTTTATTGTCCAGTTGCTTGAGGCAGCTGTTCACTTCCACCATTTTATGGATCAGCGTCCGGCGGGTGATCTCGGTCGGGTGGGCGGTTAATACCAGCTCCAGAGACAGAGATTCCACCGCTTTTTTGATGGTGTCTTCGTTGAGATTGGGTTGGTCTTTGAGCTTTCTCAGGGTACGCGCAATGACTTCCGGATTGCTGGCCGCTTCGCCATTCGGCGAAATGCTGTGGTACTGCTCAGCGGTGTTCGCCAGATTCAGAAACTGGCTGAAGGCACGGGCAACCGGCAGCAGTTCGTCGTTAGACAAATTCTGCAGCGTGGTCAGCAACTCCTGGCGGTTAGCTTCGTTGCCGGCGCGTGAAGATTTGGACAACTTACGGATAGTTTCGACACGATCAAGAATATTTTCTCCCAATGCATCCTTGATGGTATCGCCCAGCACCTTGCCGAGCATACTGACATTACTACGCAATGCGGAATATTGTTCGTTCATGTTACCCCAGACACCCCATCTCATTTTATTTTGTTATATCCGCTGCGCTGGAACGTGAGCAACGGATAAGCAACCCGTCTTTTATAAAGCCACGTAAATAACCCCACGTCAATTACTGCGAAATCGCTTCAGCAAACGAGTAAATCGCCGTAATTTGCGAAATTTAATTCAGGGGTCGCTGGATAAGCATCGCTTATGGAAATGTGACGATCGTCACCGTTCCGCCCCGGGAGAACGGGGCGGAAAAAGAGGGCGATTTTAGTGCCAGCAGAAGTGGTGGACCACCTGGCTAATCAGCTCCCGGGTCGGCTTGATAAAGCGCGTCTCCAGATACTCGTCAGGCTGATGGGCCTGATTGATGGAACCCGGGCCGAGAACCAGCGTCGGACACAGCGTCTGGATAAACGGCGCTTCGGTGCAGTAGTTCACCACGTCGGTCTGCGCGCCGAGCAGTTTCTCAACCACCTGGACCAGCTTATGGTCCGGCGGGCATTCGTAGCCGGGGATCGGCGGGTGCAGCTCTGAGACCGTCAGGCGGCCCGGCCAGCGCTCACTGACGGGCGCCAGCGCTTCGCCCAACAGACCATTAAGATCGTTGAGGGTCATCCCCGGCAGCGGGCGGATATCCATATGCAGTTCGCAGCAGGCGCAGATACGGTTTGAGGCATCGCCGCCATGGATAGCGCCCAGGTTGAGGGTTGGGTAAGGGACCGTGAACGCCTCGAAGTGGTAGCGCTCTTTTAGCAGATCGCGCAGCTGCATAATGCGGCCGATGGCGTCGTGCATAAGCTCAATCGCGTTAACTCCGCGTGCCGGATCGCTGGAGTGGCCGGACTGGCCCTGAATACGGATCGCGTTGGACATATGTCCTTTGTGGGCGCGGATCGGCTGCAGGGAGGTGGGCTCGCCGATGATGGCGCAGTCCGGGCGCAGCTGGGTGGTTTCGGCAAAATAGCGCGCGCCGGCCATGCTGGTCTCTTCGTCGGCGGTGGCCAGAATATACAGCGGTTTTTTCAGCGTGGTGACGTCGACATCGCGCAGGGCGTCGAGAATAAAGGCGAAGAAGCCTTTCATGTCAGCCGTGCCGAGGCCGTAGAGCTTGTTATCGTGTTCGGTGAGGGTGAACGGATCCCGCGTCCAGCGGCCATCATCGAATGGCACGGTATCGGTATGCCCGGCGAGCAGCAGACCGCCGGCGCCGTGTCCGGTGCTGGCCAGCAGGTTGAATTTATGGCGCGTATCCGGCACCGGCTGTATCTCAACATTGAAGCCGAGATCGCGGAACCAGCCTGCCAGCAAATTGATTAAAGACTCATTGCTTTGATCGAGATCCTCTTCGGTCGCGCTGATGGACGGTGTGGCGATCAACGCGCGGTAAATCTCGATAAAGGGCGGTAAATTGTTTTTCATTGTTGACACACCTTGGGTCGTGATAGTATCAATATTCATGCATTTATTGTGAATAAAAATACAATATCGTTGAGCGTAAGAAAACCCATCGAATGTAAGGAGATGCGCTTCCAATGTTAAATACGCTGATTGTGGGTGCCAGTGGTTATGCCGGCGCAGAGCTGGTGACCTATATCAATCGTCATCCGCATATGAACATAACCGCTTTGACGGTCTCCGCGCAAAGCAATGATGCGGGAAAATTAATTTCCGACCTGCATCCGCAGCTCAAAGGCATTGTCGATATGCCGCTGCAGCCGATGTCCGATATCAGCGAATTCAGCGCTGGCGTGGACGTGGTGTTTCTCGCCACCGCGCACGAAGTGAGTCACGACCTGGCGCCGCAGTTCCTTGCCGCCGGCTGCGTGGTGTTCGATCTTTCCGGTGCCTTCCGCGTTAACGATGGGGCGTTCTACGAAAAATATTACGGTTTCACTCATCAACATCCCGACCTGCTCAAACAGGCGGTGTATGGTCTGGCGGAGTGGAGCGCGGATGCGCTTAAAGAAGCGCAGTTAATCGCGGTGCCTGGCTGCTATCCGACGGCGGCGCAGCTGTCGCTGAAGCCGCTGATTGAGGCCAATCTGCTGGATCTGAACCAGTGGCCGGTGATCAACGCCACCAGCGGGGTGAGCGGCGCGGGTCGTAAAGCCGCGATCGGCAATAGCTTCTGTGAAGTGAGCCTGCAGCCATACGGCATATTTAACCATCGCCATCAGCCGGAGATTGCCAGCCACCTCGGGGCAAAGGTGATTTTTACCCCGCACCTGGGTAATTTTAAGCGCGGCATCCTTGAAACCATTACCTGCCGCCTGAAGCCGGGCGTTGGCCACGCGCAGATCGCAGCGGTTTACCAGAAAGCTTACGCCGATAAACCGCTGGTACGTTTATATGATAAAGGCGTACCCGCATTGAAAAGCGTCGAGGGTCTGCCATTCTGTGATATCGGTTTTGCCGTGCAGGACGACCATCTCATCGTCGTCGCGGCTGAAGATAACCTGCTGAAAGGCGCCGCAGCGCAGGCAGTGCAGTGCGCGAATATTCGTTTCGGCTTCGCTGAGACGCAGTCTCTTATTTAAGGTGTGATGATGAACCCATTAATTATCAAACTCGGCGGCGTATTACTCGATAGCGAAGAGGCGCTGGAGCGCCTGTTTACCGCGCTGGTTAACTACCGTGAAGCGCACCAGCGCCCGCTGATTATCGTCCATGGCGGCGGCTGCGTGGTGGATGAGCTGATGAAGCAGCTTAATCTGCCGGTGAAAAAGAAAAATGGCCTGCGGGTTACGCCTGCCGATCAGATTGACATCATTACCGGCGCGCTGGCGGGAACCGCCAACAAAACGCTGCTGGCATGGGCGAAAAAACATGGTATTTCCTCGGTAGGCCTGTTCCTCGGCGATGGCGATAGCGTGAAGGTCACGCAACTGGATGCCGAGCTGGGCCATGTCGGGCTGGCGCAGCCGGGCTCCCCGGCGCTGATCAACACCCTGCTGGCGGGCGGTTACCTGCCGGTGGTGAGCTCTATCGGGGTGACCGATGAAGGCCAGCTGATGAACGTCAATGCTGACCAGGCGGCGACAGCGCTGGCGGCCACCCTGGGGGCGGATCTGATCCTGCTGTCTGATGTCAGCGGTATCCTCGACGGTAAAGGACAGCGCATTGCCGAGATGACCGCCGAGAAAGCGGAGCAGCTGATCGAGCAGGGCATTATCACTGACGGCATGATTGTTAAAGTGAATGCGGCCCTTGACGCCGCACGTGCCCTGGGCCGTCCGGTGGATATCGCCTCCTGGCGTCACGCCGAGCAGCTGCCAGCGTTATTTAACGGCACGCCGATCGGCACACGTATTCTGGCTTAAGATTTCATGCCCGGCGGCGCGTCGTCTGCCGGGCTTACAGACTGTAGGCCGGGCGGCACAATGCCGCCGGCAGAACTAACGAATAAAGGAAGCATGTTATGGCACTTTGGGGCGGGCGTTTTACACAGGCAGCAGATCAACGGTTCAAACAGTTCAACGACTCGTTGCGCTTCGACTATCGTCTGGCGGAGCAGGATATCGTTGGCTCTGTCGCCTGGTCGAAAGCGCTGGTAACGGTCGGCGTTCTGAGTGCCGCTGAACAGCAGCAGCTGGAAGAAGCGCTGAACGTGCTGCTGGAAGAGGTGCGCGCCAATCCGCAGCAAATCCTCGCCAGCGATGCCGAAGATATTCACAGCTGGGTGGAAGGCAAGCTGATCGATAAAGTGGGCCAGTTGGGCAAGAAACTGCACACCGGGCGCAGCCGTAACGACCAGGTCGCCACCGATCTTAAACTATGGTGCAAAGATACCGTTGTCGAACTGCTGTCGGCGAACCGCCAGCTGCAGAGCGCGCTGGTGGAGACAGCCCAGCATAACCAGGACGCGGTGATGCCGGGGTACACTCACCTGCAGCGTGCCCAGCCAGTGACGTTCGCACACTGGTGTCTGGCCTATGTTGAAATGCTGGCGCGTGACGAAAGCCGCCTGCAGGACGCGCTGAAGCGCCTCGACGTTAGCCCGCTGGGCTGCGGCGCGCTGGCGGGGACGGCGTATGAAATCGACCGCGAGCAGCTGGCCGGCTGGCTGGGCTTTGCCTCTGCCACCCGCAACAGCCTCGACAGCGTTTCCGATCGCGACCATGTTCTGGAGCTGCTTTCCGATGCGTCTATCGGCATGGTGCATCTGTCGCGCTTTGCTGAAGATCTGATTTTCTTTAACTCCGGCGAGGCGAACTTCGTCGAACTTTCTGATCGCGTGACCTCCGGCTCCTCGCTGATGCCGCAGAAGAAAAACCCGGACGCGCTGGAATTAATTCGTGGTAAATGCGGCCGCGTGCAGGGCGCGTTGACCGGCATGATGATGACGCTGAAAGGCCTGCCGCTGGCCTACAACAAAGACATGCAGGAAGATAAAGAGGGGCTTTTCGACGCTCTGGATACCTGGCTCGACTGTCTGCATATGGCGACCCTGGTGCTGGATGGCATCCAGGTGAAGCGCCCGCGCTGTGCGGAAGCGGCGCAGCAGGGCTATGCCAACGCCACAGAACTGGCAGATTATCTGGTGGCGAAAGGCGTTCCGTTCCGTGAAGCGCACCATATTGTTGGTGAGGCGGTAGTCGAAGCCATTGCGCAAGGGAAACCGCTGGAAGCGCTGCCCCTGGTCGATCTGCAGAAATTCAGTCCGGTCATCGCAGACGATGTTTATCCGATTCTGTCTCTGCAGTCCTGCCTCGATAAACGCGCAGCGAAAGGCGGCGTTTCGCCGCAGCAGGTGGCGCAGGCTATCAGCGACGCAAAAGCGCGCCTGAGCTAATTCTCTGGCATCCGCCTCTCTGAACCCGGCCGAGCCTGATGACGCCGGGTTTTTTATGCAAAAAAAAAGCGGACACAAGGTCCGCAAAAGTTCACGTTGGCTTTAGTTGTTCGGGTAGAGAAACAGTGTGACGGGCCAATGATTTTCACAGGTATACCGTCTCTATGGGCGTATTATTGAACAGAAAGCTTGATAGGGATAATCGTTCGTTGCTATGCTATCTATCGCCATGGACTATCGTGGAGATGGAGGATGAATAATGAATATTCGCGATCTTGAATACCTGGTAGCGCTCGCCGAACACCGCCACTTCCGGCGGGCGGCTGACTCATGCCACGTGAGCCAACCGACGCTCAGCGGACAGATCCGCAAGCTCGAGGATGAACTTGGCGTCATGCTGCTGGAGCGCACCAGCCGTAAGGTTCTGTTTACCCAGGCGGGGCTGTTGCTGGTGGATCAGGCGCGTACCGTGTTACGCGAAGTAAAAGTGCTCAAGGAGATGGCAAGCCAACAAGGGGAAACCATGTCCGGGCCGCTGCACATCGGCTTGATCCCGACAATTGGCCCGTATCTGCTGCCGCAGATCATTCCGATGCTGCACCAAACCTTTCCGAAGCTGGAAATGTACCTGCACGAAGCGCAGACCCATCAGCTGCTGGCCCAGCTCGACAGCGGTAAGCTCGACTGCGCCATTCTGGCGCTGGTCAAAGAGAGCGAGGCCTTTATCGAGGTGCCGCTGTTTGATGAGCCGATGATGCTGGCTATCTATGAGGATCACCCGTGGGCGAACCGCGACCGCGTGCCGATGTCGGATCTGGCTGGTGAAAAGCTGCTGATGCTGGAGGATGGCCACTGTCTGCGCGATCAGGCGATGGGCTTTTGCTTTGAAGCGGGAGCGGATGAAGATACCCACTTCCGGGCGACCAGTCTGGAAACGCTACGCAATATGGTGGCGGCAGGCAGCGGCATTACCTTGCTGCCTGCGCTGGCGGTACCGCAGGAAAGAAAACGCGATGGCGTGGTCTATCTGCCGTGCATTAAGCCAGAGCCAAGACGAACCATCGGCCTGGTTTACCGTCCCGGCTCCCCGCTGCGCAGCCGCTATGAACATCTGGCGGAGGCCATCCGCGGTACGATGGATGGCCATTTCGACAAGGCGTTAAAACAGGCGGTTTAAGCCGTTCAGCGCGGCAACCCGATACGCTTCCGCCATGGTCGGGTAGTTAAAGGTGGTGTTGACGAAGTACTCAATGGTGTTACCACCACCTTTCTGCTCCATGATCGCCTGGCCGATGTGAATGATTTCGGCTGCGCGTTCGCCAAAGCAGTGAATGCCGAGGATCTCCTTGGTCTCCCGATGGAACAGGATCTTTAGGGTTCCCACGCTCATGCCAACGATTTGCGCCCGCGCCAGGTGTTTAAACTGGGCGCGACCCACCTCATACGGCACTTTCATCGCCGTCAGTTGCTGCTCGGTTTTCCCGACGGAGCTGATTTCCGGAATGGTGTAGATCCCGGTTGGGATATCTTCAATCAGATGCGCCGAGGCTTCGCCTTTCACCAGCGCCTGGGCGGCAATGCGCCCTTGATCGTAGGCGGCAGAAGCCAGACTTGGATAGCCGATGACATCGCCAACCGCATAGACGTGCGGGAGGGCGGTCTGGTACATGCTGTTGACCTTCAGCTGGCCGCGGCTGTCAGTCTGCAGACCGATGTTTTCCAGCGCCAGGGTGTCGGTATTGCCGGTGCGGCCGTTGGCGTACAGCAGGCAATCGGCCTTCAGCTTTTTGCCGGACTTCAGGTGCATGATCACGCCGTCATCCACCCCCTCAATTTTCTCATACTCCTCATTGTGGCGAATGACCACGCCGCTGTTCCAGAAGTGATAAGAGAGCGAGTCTGACATCTCCTGATCGAGGAAGGCCAGCAGACGATCGCGGGTGTTGATCAGATCGACCTTCACCTCCATGCCGCGGAAGATCGAGGCGTATTCGCAACCGATCACCCCGGCGCCGTAAATGATCACGTGGCGCGGCTCATGCTGCAGGCTGAGAATCGAATCGCTGTCATAGATGCGCGGGTGGTGGAAATCGACATCGGCCGGATGGTAGGGACGTGACCCGCAGGCGATAACGAATTTCTCCGCAGTCACCGTCTCGACCGTGCCGTCATGGCATTCCAGCGCCAGAGTATGTTCATCAACGAAGTGCGCATTGCCCTGCAGAATTTCACAGTGGTTGCGCTCATAGAATCCCTGGCGCATATGAGTCTGCTGGTTGATGACGCTGTCGGCATGGTTGAGGATGTCGGCGAAAGAAGAGCGAAGAAGGCGGGAGTGGTCGCTGTAGAGGGGGTTTTGGTTAAACTCGATAATACGGCTGACGGCATGGCGGAGGGCTTTCGACGGGATGGTGCCCCAGTGGGTGCAACCGCCGCCGACATTATGGTAGCGCTCAATGACGGCAACGCGTACTCCCTGTTTCACCAGTCCCATTGCGGCGCCTTCGCCGCCAGGACCGGAACCAATCACTATTGCATCATAATCCCAAGAGTGTGACATGGCATTACTCACCTGTTTTATACATAAAATAAACACGATGATAACATTCGCTGCGCTTTAACCCAATTATCGTTGTGCTTTTTTGCGGCATAAAAGCAGAAACGGCTCGTAAACAATCATTCACAATCCAGTGCAAACCGATTAGTTTTAATCTCTGGTATAGTGCCAGCAGGGCTATTGGAAGGATTCATACATCGTGATGGGCGTAAGAGCACAACAAAAAGAAAAAACCCGCCGTTCGCTGGTGGAAGCAGCATTCAGCCAACTTAGCGCTGAGCGGAGTTTCGCCAGCCTGAGCTTGCGCGAAGTGGCGCGGGAAGCTGGGATCGCGCCGACGTCCTTTTATCGTCATTTTCGCGATGTCGATGAGTTAGGCCTGACGATGGTCGATGAGAGCGGACTGATGCTGCGCCAACTGATGCGCCAGGCGCGCCAGAGAATTGCTAAAGGCGGCAGCGTGATCCGTACCTCGGTCTCCACCTTTATGGAGTTTATCGGTAACAACCCGAACGCCTTCCGCTTGCTGTTGCGAGAGCGCTCGGGAACCTCTGCGGCGTTTCGCGCCGCCGTCGCGCGCGAGATCCAGCACTTTATCGCGGAACTCGCCGACTATTTAGAACTCGAAAACCATATGCCGCGCGCCTTCACCGAAGCGCAGGCTGAAGCTATGGTCACCATCGTCTTTAGCGCTGGCGCGGAAGCGCTGGATGTCGGCCCTGAACAGCGCCGGCAGCTGGAAGAACGGTTGGTGCTGCAGCTCAGAATGATCTCGAAAGGCGCGTATTACTGGTATCGCCGTGAACAAGAAAAAATGTCACATCATTCCGAATAACGTGAAGGACGAGCAATGAAACACTCAGTTCAAGATAAAGGTACGCTGCTGCTGGCGCTGATTGCCGGGTTATCCATTAATGGCGCCTTTGCGGCGCTGTTCAGTTCGATAGTTCCGTTTTCCGTCTTCCCGATTTTATCCCTGCTGCTGACGGTCTACTGTCTGCATCAGCGCTATCAGAATCGCAGTATGCCCGTTGGGCTTCCGGGCCTGGCCGCCGCCTTTTTTATTCTCGGGGTACTGTTGTACAGCACCGTCGTGCGTGCGGAGTACCCGGATATCGGCTCTAACTTCTTCCCGGCCGTTCTGTCCGTCGCGATGGTCTTCTGGATCGGCTACAAGATGCGTAACCGCAAAAATACGGCAGCCGAGTAAGCCGCCAGTGGTGTAAAAAAACCGGCAATATGACATTGCCGGTTTTTTTGGGCCTATTTCCGGGTCAGCAGAACGCCGCATTCCATATGATGGGTGTACGGGAACTGGTCGAACAGCGCCAGCCGGGTGACGTTGTGCGTCTGGCTTAACGTCTCCAGATTGCGGCACAGCGTTTCCGGGTTGCACGAAATGTACAGAATGCGCGGATAGGCCTGCACCATTTTTTCCGTTTCGCTGTCCAGTCCGCTGCGCGGCGGATCGACGAAAATGGTCTCGCACTGATAGCTCTGCAGATCGATACCCTGCAGCCGGTTGAACTCCCGCACGCCATTCATCGCCTGAGTAAACTCTTCCGCCGCCATGCGGATAATCTGCACGTTGTCGATATGGTTAGCGGCGATGTTGTACTGCGCCGCAGCCACCGACGGTTTGGCGATTTCGGTGGCCAGCACGCGATCAAAATTACGCGCCAGCGCCAGCGAGAAGTTACCGTTGCCGCAGTACAATTCCAGCAGGTCACCGGTCGCCCCTTTGGTGACATCCAGCGCCCACTCCAGCATCTGAATGTTCATGGCCGCGTTCGGCTGGGTAAAGCTGTTTTCCACCTGACGGTAGATCATCTCTCGCCCGCCAACCGGCAGACGTTCATCTATATAGTCCTGATCGAGCTCGATTTTGGTTTTGGTCGCCCGTCCAATCAGATGCACATTGAGTCCCTGGGCTCGCAGGGCGTCACGCAGCGCCTCCGCTTGCTCACGCCAGGCATCATCGAGTTTTTTATGATACAGCAGCGAAACGACCGCCTGGTTGCTGAGGGTGGTCAGATAGTCAATCTGGAACAGCTTATGGCGCAGCACGGGATTGTTGCGCACGCCCTCCAGCATGGCGGTCATCAACTGATTGATAAGCGCGCTGGCGGCCGGAAAGCTGTCAACGCGAATCCGCGACCGGGTCTGCTGATCGAAAATAATATGGTACAGATCGTCGCCATCGTGCCACAGACGGAACTCGGCGCGCATCCGGTAGTGGCTGACCGGCGAACGAAACACTTCCGGAACCGGCGCGGCAAAAGGCGCCATCATGGTTTGCAAACGGACGACTTTTTCTGCCAGCTGCGCTTCGTATTGTTCGGTAGGAAGGTGTTCGGGGGTCATGATGCATCCTGAATAAAATAAGTACGCGGGGATTGTAGGGAAAGCGCCGGGGATGTCCAGCCTCGAATGTGGCGGGAAATATAATTAGCAGTCTGGACATCTATATGATTCTAATTGTAGCATTCGCCTACCGGTCCTGTGAGTTAAAAGGGAACCCAGTGGAAATCTGGGGCTGACGCGCAGCGGTAAGGAAGGTGAGAAATGAGCGCACTCGGTGCAGACACTGCGGCTAGCCGTGGGAAGTCATTATTTCTTGAAACAGCCTCCAAGCCCGAAGACCTGCCGGAATACGTCGCACTGGGTTTTATCGTCGCGAGCAACTGATAAAACCAGCGGCATCCTTTTTCTGTTTCGGATGCTTTTACAATGATTAAAAAAGCTTCGCTGATGACGGCTTTATCCGTCACGGCATTTTCCGGCTGGGCGCAGGATAGCAATTCAGATACGTTAGTGGTGACAGCAAACCGTTTTCAACAGCCGGTCAATACCGTGCTGGCGCCGACCGACATTGTGACGCGCGATGATATCGACCGCTGGCAGTCCAAAGATTTAAACGATGTCATGCGTCGTCTTCCTGGGGTCGATATTGCCCGCAACGGCGGCATGGGGCAGAGCGCTTCGCTGTATGTTCGGGGGACGGAGGCTCGTCACGTGCTGGTGCTGATCGACGGTGTGCCGATGGCGCGTCCGGGGATCTCCAATGGCGTAGATATCAGTCAGATCCCTATCTCGCTGGTCCAGCGGGTGGAATACATCCGTGGCCCGCGCTCCGCAGTCTACGGTTCCGGAGCGATCGGTGGGGTGGTGAACATTATCACCATGACCGACGCTGAGCGTTCGCAAATTAACGCCGGCGCGGGGACGAACGGCTACCAGTCCTATGATGGCGCCTTTAACAAGCGGTTTGGCGATACGCTGGTTACCGCTGCCGGCGCCTATCAGACCACCAAAGGATTTAACGTTCAGCCAAACTCCTCTTATAGTGGCGACAGCGATCGCGACGGCTACCGCAATAAAATGCTGTGGGGCGGGGTACAGCATCAGTTCGATGACAACTTCTCAGGTTTCTTCCGCGGCTATGGTTATTCCGCCAACGCTGACTATGACCAGGGCAACTGGGGCTACGCAGGCGGAAACGATGAAGATCAGTCTTATACTCAGTCCTGGGATACCGGTCTGCACTACCACTCCGGGATTTACTCCTCTCAGTTGATTGCTAACTATCAGCGCATCAAAGATTACAACTACAGCAGCGACGCTGGCCGCTATGCCGCGGGCACCACCCTGGATGATATGGAACAGCGCTATATCCAGTGGGGAAATAATGTTGTGGTAGGCCATGGGGCAGTGAGCGGCGGCGTTGACTGGAAACAAGAGAAGCTGAAATCCAGCGGAACGACCAGTACCGACGTGTATAAGCGTGACACCACCGGTCTTTATCTGACTGGGCAGCAGCAGATTGATAGCGTGACGCTGGAAGCTTCCGGCCGTGAGGATCATGACGAGCAGTTTGGCTGGCACGGAACCTGGCAGACGGCGGCAGGCTGGGAGTTTATCGACGGTTATCGGACAACGCTCTCGTACGGTACAGGATTCCTCGCCCCCTCCCTTGGGCAGCAGTATGGCGCAGAGCGTTTTGGCATCGCCTCTAACCCGAACCTGAAACCCGAGGAGTCGAAGCAATGGGAAGCGGGCCTCGAAGGGTTAACGGGGCCGCTCGACTGGCGCCTCTCCGCGTATCGCTATGAGATTCAGAACCTCATCGATTACGACAACAACGCCTATTACAACGTCAAGTCTGCGACGATCAAGGGGCTGGAGTGGACGGGGAATGTCACCACCGGGCCGGTGGAGCATCATCTAACGCTGCAGTATGTTGACCCTCGCGATGACGAAACCAACAAGATCCTCTATCGCCGGGCGAAGCAGCAGGTGAAATACGAGCTGAACGGTCAGGTCTACGATCTGGGGTGGGATGTGACGTATCACTACATCGGCAAGCGTTACGATTATGACTACGACAACTCGCGTACCGTCAATATGGGTGGGTTGAGCCTTTGGGATGTCGGTTTATCGTATCCCGTCACCTCACACCTGACAGTTCGTGGTAAAATAGCCAATCTGTTCGATAAAGATTACGAGACAGTTTATGGCTACCAATCTGCAGGACGGGAATTCACCTTGTCTGGCAGCTACACCTTCTGATCCACGTCCCACCGTGCTGGTGTTTGATTCCGGCGTCGGTGGGTTGTCGGTTTATAATGAGATTCGGCAGCTGCTGCCGAATCTGCATTACATCTATGCTTTTGATAACGTCGCTTTCCCGTACGGTGAGAAGAGCGAGGAGTTTATCGTTGAGCGCGTTGTGGAAATCGTGACTGCCGTTCAGCAACGCTATCCACTGGCGCTGGCGGTCATCGCCTGTAACACCGCCAGTACCGTCTCACTGCCTGCCCTGCGTGAAAAGTTCGCTTTCCCCGTCGTTGGCGTGGTGCCGGCGATCAAGCCCGCCGCCCGCTTAACGGCGAACGGTATTGTTGGCCTGCTGGCGACGCGCGGTACCGTTAAGCGTCCTTATACCCGTGAGCTGATTGACCGCTTTGCCAATGAATGTCGGATTGAGATGCTGGGGTCGGCGGAGCTGGTGGAGCTGGCGGAAGCGAAGCTGCATGGCGAGCCTGTGCCGTTAGAAGAGCTGCGCCGTATCCTGCGCCCGTGGCTGCGGATGCAGGAGCCGCCGGATACGGTGGTGCTGGGCTGCACCCACTTTCCTCTTTTACAGGAGGAGCTGCAGCGCGTTCTGCCGGAGGGCACGCGGCTTATCGATTCTGGCGCGGCGATTGCCCGCCGCACCGCCTGGCTGTTAGAGCATGAAGCGCCGGATGCGAAGTCCAGTGACGAGAATAAAGCATTCTGCATGGCGCTGACGGCAGAAACAGAACAACTTTTACCCGTTCTGCATCGCTATGGTTTCCCAACGCTGGAAAAATTACCGCTTTAAGGGCGTTTTGCACAAAAAAGAGACGGTTGAATAATTTTTTGAAAACAGGGCTTGTCAACGTCTCAGAACTCCCTATAATGCGCCTCCACTGACACGGAACAACGGCAAGCAAGCCGCCGGGTCAGCAGGGTTTCGGCGATGAAGTTCAACGCTGAAAACCGACAGAGAAAAGCAAAATAAGCGCTTGACTCTGCATGAGGAAAACGTATTATACGGGACCTCGCAACGGTGAGCTGAAAGCCGCGTTGCAACTGCTCTTTAACAATTTATCAGACAATC
>NZ_KV789802.1:0-1501 GCF_001807705.1 Klebsiella sp. HMSC25G12
ATAGTGCACAGACGGGCTTTTATCCAGCCGCAAACCCTTCTCCCAGCATTCATCCGAAAATTTTTCCGCTTCATTACCGTTACGCTCTATAGGCAGTGGAAAAAAGAGCGCGTATGGTATCTGGACACACTATAGCACCCTCGCGGATCAATGATGGAGTCGCATAAACAGGAACTATTGTTTTTTACAGATGATAAAAATATTCAAATCTGGCATGAACCAGGCATCAACAACCTGAAATTAATACTGAATAGGGAACAGGGATTATGAGTTTTTTTCTTAAATCATTAGCCGCAGGTGTTTTTACGATAGCCAGCTTCAGTGTTGGGGCTACAACTGCTCCTGTTTTAGACACAACGCCACAGATGGCCTATGAGGATATCTCTCGCTCCTTAACTGAATTGCAGCCGATTACGTTTCAGTCTGGAGTGGAAAAATATAAAATATTAGTTTTTGTAGATAATCAGTGTGTTTATTGCAGCTATGTTGTAAAAAACATCAAGAAATACACTGATGCAGGGCTGACTATGTCATTTCTGACGGTGGTTCCATCATCCATCAAAGACTCAGTCATTGAAGATATGGGACGAGTATGGTGTGCATCAGATCGTCAGAAAAGTTTTCAAAATGCGATGGCCGGTTTTTTGCCAGACAATGATAGCTCAGAAAAATGTAAAAATCTGGTGATTAAACAATCTGAACTTGCTGATAGACTGGGCGTTACAGTAACTCCTGCTATGGTAGTGCTGGAGCCGTCTGTGCATACTTTCCTGGGTAGTGTTTCTCCAGATAAAATTCTCTCTGAACTCCAGTAAAAGGACTAAGCGAATGGTTACCTGGAGATGAAAACTGGAGTTTCACATGAATTTAAGAGCGTTCTCAGCCCCCATACTCACCCTGGTGCTACTTATAACAGCCTGTTCAAACCATACTCAAAAAACAAACGTCAGGGTAATGCCCGGCAACGATAAATCAGCGGAAGTTGATGATCTTTTAGGTAACCTAGGGTCTCCAACATTTCCCCCGGAGCATTCAAAAATAGTCGTATATGCAGCACAAATACGGAATGCCATTGTTGCCGAAATGTACGAACCCGATGCGTATAAAGGAAAAACCTGCTCTATTCGTATCTATCTTCAACCTGATGGTTCAGTGAACAGTGCGACAGCGAAAGAGGGTGATGCAAAATTGTGTAAAGCAGCCATTTCAGCGATTACACGAGCGAAAATACCCGCCGCACCAGATAACGAAACATATCAGAGGGTCAAAAATGCCGCTCTTGATTTCAGACTATAGAAATGAAGTTTGAGGTGGTTATTGAGGAAATGCCCTATTGTGATCTATCCGTAATCCGTTTTTTCATCGCAAAGGTCGGGTTGTTGCAGCGACACTGATATGTCGCTGCAAGCTTTGCGATCTCAATGTAATTGACTGATATTTAACATAAAACGCATTAAACGCACTAATACTGTAATGGCTCAATAGTAATGTCCGCCTGTGG
>NZ_KV789803.1:0-31675 GCF_001807705.1 Klebsiella sp. HMSC25G12
AGCTAATCACCACAAACTGTTAGATACAAGGGAAGGGGGGGATGTCACCCAGGTCGACAAACTGCTGCACGGCGACGAGAACGTCGTCTGCGCCGATGACGGCTACACAGGCGTCGAAAAGCGCTCCGAGCATGCCGACCGAGAAGTGATCTGGCAGGTCGCAGCACGCCGCAGCACCTACAAGATGCTCGATAAACGCAGCGCCCTGTACAAAGCCAAGCGCAAGATCGAGAAGGCCAAGGCGCAAGTGCGAGCGAAGGTAGAGCCCCCGTTTCGCGTGATCAAGCGGCAGTTCGGCTACACCAAGGTACGTTTCCGAGGGCTGGTGAAGAACACTGCACAACTGGTGACGCTGTTTGCCCTGTCGAACCTATGGATGGCCCGCCGACATTTGCTGGCAAGCGCAGGAGAGGTGCGCCTGTAATGCGGAAAATGGCCGTCGCAAGGTGCTCGCGACGGCTGAAAGCACCGAAATGAGCGAGTGATCCGATCGTTTTTGATCGGTTCACCGCTTTCAAAATCAGCAGTGGCTGAAGTCAGCCGGAAATACAGGGCTACTTCAGACCATCCCTAGCTAGGGCTCGTAGTTCGGCGCAAGGCTGAAGTCGCTTGGCTGCTTCGCTGTGCAGATCCATGACCCACTTTCCATCAAACTCCCGGTTGTAGTTCCACAAGCATCTCGCGAGTCTTGCCGGCCCGCTCCACTAACAAGACCACAACATCTCCAACGTTCTTGTCGTCTAGCCGGGCCTGTAATGTGGTGACGTCGTCAACGGCGATACCGTCGATGCTGATAACGCGATCGCCGGGCACGATGCCGCCTGCGGTGACCTCGACGCCGACGAGCCCGGCCCTGTGCGCCGCCGAGCCCGGCGTCACGCGCAATACGAATACGCCCTTACTGCCGGTCAGCGCCTGCAGACGCGTGTTGAGCTGCTCATCCACCTCGATGCCCAGCGCTGGACGGATGTACTTGCCGGTCTTTATGAGTTGCGGCACCACGCGCATGACGGTATCGACCGGCACCGCAAAGCCTATGCCGGCCGAGGCGCCAGACGGACTGTAGATGGCGGTATTGATGCCGATCAGCCGCCCAGCCGAATCGAGCAGCGGGCCACCGGAATTGCCGGGGTTGATGGCGGCGTCGGTCTGGATCAGGTGATCGATGGCCGGGCCGCCCGCTTCTCCCGGCAACGAGCGGTCGAGCGCGGAGACGATACCAGTGGTGAGCGTCCAGTCCAGGCCGAAGGGGTTGCCGATAGCAAACACCTTCTGACCCACCTTGAGGTCGGCACTGGTGCCGACCGGCACGGCCGGCGGGCGCTTGAAACCGACGCCGATCTTGAGCACGGCGATGTCGTGCGCGGGGCTCGTCCCCACCAGCGCGGCCTGGTAGTCGCGGCCGTCGGCCAGTTTGACGGTGGCTTCGGACGCGCCCTGGATGACGTGGAAGTTGGTGACGACGTGGCCGGCGTCGTCCCAGATGAAGCCCGAGCCAGTGCCGCGCGGCACGGAGAACACGTTGCGCGTCCAGACATCGCGTACTAATTGCGCGGTGGTGATGTAGACCACCGAGGCGCGTGATTTTTCGAACAGTTCGATGGTGGTTTTCTCGTCCGCCGCCAGATCGCCACGCGCCATCACGGTGCGTTCTGCTGCCTCGCGCGGACTGAACCAGGCCTCGATGGCGGGCAGAAACTGCCACAGCAGCATGAGCGCGGCAATACAGGCGGTGATGAAGAGCCAGCGCCGGACGAAGCGGTCCGGCGCGGGGCGTTGGTACGGGTCGAGATAGGCCATGAGACGTCTCCTGTTGATGGGCAATCAGCGCCACAGCCCGCTCGGGCGCCAGCGCGGTGGGCGCGTCGCCAAAGCGGATTCCGGCAAAAAATGGGGCGCGCGGAGTGGCAACGCTGATGCTGGCCCAGGCGCCAACGTCAGCAGGCGTGCGATGCGCTCTTGCGTTGCCGGACGCGTGCGCAAGCAGGAGGGCTCGGGATTGCCCCATCCCGGCCATAGCCAGGCACGCCAGGAGCGGCTGACCCGCTCGATTTTCGCCAGCGCGGACGCCAGCCCCTGCGGGTCGCCAGTCAGTTCCGCCGCAAGGCGGTCAGCGTCGAACTCACGCACGCGAGACAAGCCGAGCTGTGCGAGCAGGGCCAGTTGGGGCGATGCGGCCAATAACAATAGACCAGGCCAATAGACCTCCGCCGCGCTAACCAGCAGCGCGGGCAGGCTGAGCAGGATCGCGATCTGTCCCATAAGGGCCAGTAGGCACGTGAGGCGACTGACGGAATCCGCCAGCCCCATGACACGCAGATCCTCATTAGCGATGTGCGCGACCTCGTGCGCGAACACACCCGCCAGCTCGCGTGGGCTCAGGCTGCGCAGCAGACCATCGGTGAGGGCGATCGATGCCTCCTGCTTCGATCCGGTGGCGAAGGCGTTGACGACGGCACTGGGCACATAGTGCGGCACCGGCGTGGCGGGCAAACCGGCACGGGCGGGCAGCTCGCGCAACAGGGCCCACATCTCGTGGGCTTGTTGCGGGTGCAAGGTCCGTACGCGGTACAGGCGCAAGCTCAGCGCCGACGCGGCTACCGGGTCCAGCAGCAACGCACCTGCAACGGCAAACAGCGCGAGCCACAGGCAGCCTTCCCCAAATGGCAGTCTCCCTGCTGCGGCTGCGATCCCGACCAGGGTCAGGACCAACAGCCCGGTCTGCAGGCGGTTGAGCCAGCGGTGTTGCAAGAGCACAGTGCGCGGATCACTCGGATGATGACGGGTCATGCTCAGAGGTCTCGGCGGCGCGGTCGCCGCGCTTGCGCAGCAGCCAGTAGGTCGCACCCAGAGCCAGCGTGGCGCCTGCCAGCGCGGCTATCTTTGCGGGGCTCGCGTCGGAGTCGAGGATCACGAACTTGCGGGAGAGTGCGATCACCGCGATCAGGACCACCGTCTTAACCTGGATGATGCTGTCCCGACGCAGCGCCACGCGCACGATGGAATGCTTGAACTCCATCGCGATCAAGAGCGTCATGATCATGCCGAACACGCTCTGGAATACCTTGTGGTCCAGGGGATTGAAGGCATCGAGAACCAGCAGCGTGAAGACGATGGAGATGAGCTGGAACAGCGACACCATGATGATGACGGCGATCACCGCCGACAGCACGAGCGCGACGACCTGCTCGAAGCGCTCGTAAAAACTCATGATGGCCAATTGGTCACGCAAGACCTGAAATGGGTTAAGGCGTTTTGATTTCATGACTATGAACTCCCTGGAAAACGGCTGCTGTCGAGACGGCGGCGCATTGCGCTGATGTGTCCTTCAATCAACTCGGTCGACATGCCAAGCGTCGACATCACCTGTTCCGCCAGCCCAATAGCTGCGGCAAAGGATTGCTGATACACGCGCACGTTAGGCATGGCGCGAAATGCATCGGCCGCGGTCGTACTTCTGCATGACACCCACAAGGTTAGCGCCGGACGGCGCTCGGCAATCGCCTGGGCGATGCGCAACGCTTGCTGGGCATGGGCGAACGTTAGCACCACCAAGTGCGCATGCGTCAAGCCGGCAGCCAGCAAGGTATCGGGCCGAC
The DNA here is from genome assembly GCF_001807705.1 of Klebsiella sp. HMSC25G12. Classification (NCBI taxonomy): domain Bacteria; kingdom Pseudomonadati; phylum Pseudomonadota; class Gammaproteobacteria; order Enterobacterales; family Enterobacteriaceae; genus Klebsiella; species Klebsiella sp. HMSC25G12. The sequence goes on from NZ_KV789803.1 coordinate 3,600, forward strand.
TGGCATCGCCATGGAACACCGGCGCGCCGGCGGCACGCGCGGCCTCTACCTTCTGCGCGTCCGCCTCCAGCAGCAGATGCGCCACGCCGGCGTGGCGAAGAATCTCGCTGACTGTCAGGCCAAGCTCGCCCGCGCCGCAAACGATGACATGGTCTCGATATCGCGTCGTCTGCGCGGCGATCTCGACTTCTTCAGCCTGGGGTGGCTGAATGACGCCGCCGGTGCGGCTCAAGAACCGGGCAAGTACATCGTGATGGCGGATCAGTAGCGGTGCCAGGGCCATGCTGAGCACCAGCGCGACCAGCATGGGTTGGACGACGGTCGCGGGGATCAGATGCTGCTGCAAGACCGTGCCCAACAACAGCAGGGCGAACTCGCCGCCGTGCCCCAACGCTATGCCCGTGCGCCAGGCATCGAGGGCGGACAGGCGCGTCGCCCGCAAGGCCAGCGTATTGAGCAGGATCTTGACCGGTACCAGCACCACCAGCCACGCCAGCACCGCCAGCGGTGCCGAAAGAATCTGTGCTGCGTCCAGTTGCAGGCCGATGGTCACGAAGAACACGCCCGACAACACATCGCGAAACGGCCTGAGGTGGCTTTCCATGTGGTGCCGGAAGTCGCTCTCGCCCAGCACCATCCCGGCGAGGAAGGCCCCCAGGGCGGCGGATACGCCGACCGCGTGCGCAGCAGCGGCGGCAGCCACCACCACGCACAAGGAGACGAGCACGAACGATTCCTCGTGGCCCCGCCGCGCCACCCAGCCCAGCAGGCCATGCAACAGACGGCGCGAGACGAGGGCCGCTGCCGCGAACAGCAGCAGCACACCGAATACTTCGAGCAGCACATGCTCGATCTTCGGCGACTCGCCGCGCGCCCAGATCGCCAGCAAGGCCAGCAGGGGCACGCTGGCCAGGTCCTGAAAGACCAGCACGGCGATGGCACTGCGTCCGTGGCGGGTGGTGAGCTCGCCTTGGTCGGCCAGTTGTCGGCTGACCAGCGCCGTGGACGACATGGCCGCCGCAGTGCCGAGCAGCGCGGCGCTCTGGCCGGGCTGCCCCAGCCACATCAATAGCAGGATCAGCGGCGGGGCCACGGCGATCATCTGCAGAGCGCCCGCCATCAGCACCGTCCTGCGGGCGAGCCAGAAGTCTCCGAGGGAGAATTCCAGTCCGACCATGAACAACAGCAGCGCCACGCCCAGCTCGGACAGAAAGCTCAGCGTCTCCCCCGGCGCGATCACGCCGATGACTGAGGGGCCCAGTACAACGCCGACAGAGAGATACCCCAGCAAGGCGGGCACTCTGAACGCCGCCGTGGCCATCGCCGCCAGGCTGCAAGCCGCCAGCAGGATTAGCGTAGTGCCGAGCAAGCCCTGCATCGGTCAGCGCCCCACTTGCGTCGACGTCCAGCGCACGATGTCCTGCGCGCCCATCGCGCCGGCCTGACGGGCGATCTCCCGCCCACCCTGGAACAGGGCGAGCGTCGGGATGCTGCGGATACCGAACTGCGCGGCCAGGTGGGGCTCAGCCTCGGTATTCACCTTCGCCAGCCGGATCCTCGGTTCGAGCTGGTGCGCCGCTTGCTGGAACTGTGGCGCCATCATCTTGCACGGCCCGCACCATGGCGCCCAGAAATCGACCAGCAGCGGCAGATCGCTGCGCTCCACGTGGCGCGAGAACGTCGCCGTAGTCAACTCGATGGGCTCGCCCGTGAACAAGGGCTGCTGGCAGCGGCCACAGTTGGGATGTTCCGATAGCTTCGCAGTCGGTACGCGGTTGATGGACTGGCAATGCGGGCAGACGAGGTGAAGATCATTCTTCATGGTTCGCCTCCTTGGACCACAGTGAGGCTGCCTCGCTTCGGGTCACAGACAATGCCGACCAATCAACGCCTTGGATCCAATCGTTCCCGTTTTTGCTTACTCCGGCCTCTTCCAGATGAGCAGCGATGAATGCTTCGGCCTGCATGAGCCACCTTCGGACAGCATCTTCCTTACTAGGAATCAGCAGGATTTCAGAGACGCTGCTGGCATTCAGCCCGTCCACACGGATAAGCAGAAAAATGCGCCGCCACAAACGCGGCATGTCCTTCAGCAGGTCAAATGCAAAAGCGAACTCGCTCGACCGATCAATCAGCTCCTCCTGTTCCGCGATCGTTGCGACATCGGGATGCTGACTGCCAGCGAAAATATCGGCCAGCTTGAGTGTGTCATCGTGCTGATAAAATTCGAAGATTTCCTCTTCCACCATGGCCTCGGCCACGTCTTTGGCATCCGGTTCGACCGGCGCGTCCAGAGAAACGAATTCGCCAAATTGCCGGCTGCTTGCCACTTCGTTATCCAGGACGGCGAACAGATGCTTCAAAAGACCGGTGTAAGCCTCTTTTTCCCCCGGCACGGATTGCCATTCCACCTTAGCTCGGACAATCGCTTCATCCACCACGTCGCGCAGCGTCGGATAATCGCGCGGTAAATCGCCGACGGCCCGCAGATAAGCCAGCTCACGCCTTGCGACAGCCTCAAGTTTCGACAGTAGAGGCATTCGGGTCACCTCGGCCTCATGGGCGGCTGATGCGGGTTTTGCGGCAATCCGCACCTTGAGCTCGCGCAAGCGCTCGCGTCGTGCTTTGCGCTTGATTTGATCCTGAGCATGCAGTCGGTCAAAATGCTTCTTGGCCTGACGGAACAACGACTGTGCGAGCATCTGCGCGAGGGGCGTCAGCTCGTCATGTGATGCAGTAACGCTGACAATCTTTTTGCCGGGCAGGTGCATATAGCCACTGGCCAGAAATTGCCGCTTGATCTTGTCGCGATCAAGGACGATTTGAAGTCGCGCTGAATCTTTAGTGTGTTTGTCGAGCAATGGCTTGAGGGCGTGCTCGATCACATTTCCCAAAGCTCTCTGCCAAGGTTCATGAAACTCTTTGTCGATAGCTCGATAGCTATATTGTATCTGCATGTATGACTCCTTCGATGTCATTTCTATGGAGGCATGAATCGAGGATGCTCATATCCATAGATTTTGGTTTGGCACGCTCTTACCCCAGGCGCGTTTGCGAAGACTCCAACTCAAGAACAAAAGCGTGACGCCATAGACTGCCGCATGGAAACCCAACAGCCAGCCTGCGGCCACGAATGACTCGACCGGACGGGTAAAAAATATCCACAAGACGATAGCACCAAGGATAATCGAGAGCAGTCCACTGAGGGCAAGCCAGATTTCACCCTTGATTTCCCGACGCAGCCGAACGGCGGCGGATATCTCCAGCACACCGGTGAAAATCGCCCAGAAGCCCACGCTAGCCCATAAAAAAGAAGCCAAGACTATCGTGGCGACCCAAGGAGCAACCAGGACGACGACGCCCGTAAGTATGCCGACAATGCCGCTGAACAGCAGCCAGCCCCAGCGCTCTTTTTTCTGGATATGGCGCACCGCTGCAAACAAGTTGAACGCGCCATTGACCAAGGAAAATGCGCCGAACATGATGGTCATGGCCAACAGAGCCGATTGTGGCATCCAGAACGCGAGGGCTGCAAAAATCAATGCCAAGACACCGCGCAGCACAAAAAGCCACCAATTTTGGCTCAGCGAACACAGTGCTTTGGTGGGGTCATCCGCATTGGAATTGGCGATGGTGTCTGTTTTCATGCAATATCTCCTAAAGATCTATACAAAATAAAAAATCAAACACTCATGGGACAAGAGAGGGGGCGCTATGCGCCCCCTCTCCAGCGGTTTCAGAACAACCTGGACAGTTTTGCCTTGACTTCATCGAGCCAGCCTTTTCCGCAGCCTCCCCCTCCCGTCTTTTCCTTGATTTTCTTGAGTTCAGCGTACAGGGGCTCAAAGTCCTTCCTTTTTCCATAGCCCAGCAGTTCTGCCATTTCCAACTGCTGCCGGGCTTCGTTCAACAATGTCTCCAGGCGCTCATTGGATGCTTCGCTGCGCTGACCATCTTCTACCAGGGGCTCGGCGCGCTTCAGGAGCAGCTTCGCACGCAGGACGGGCAGCGGAAGCACGCTGCGCTCCTCGACCAGCGTGCTGAGCGCTGACTGCAGCGCGGCTTTGGCTTCTTCGATCTTGCCCTGATCGATCAGCGGCACGACTGCCTTCACGGCTGCGGGATAGGACGCCAAAGGGATGCTGGTGACCGTGATCACGATTTCACTGGCCAGCAAAGCCAGCACGTGGCGAGCCTGTTGCACCTCGCCATGTTTGAGGGCATCCAGCGCCTCGTCGGTCATCGCCTCAATGGTTTCCGTGTTGGCGAACAAGTCGTGCACGATGGTGCGCACATCAACGCCGGCCAGGGCGAGCGTGGGTTCGCGCGCGACGATCAGCTCCAGCTTTCCCGTCACTTCGGCCAGCGTTGCCAATGCGCGTGCAGTGTCCTTGCCGTCAAGTGCGGCCAGCGCTGATTTGGTCAGCGACAAGGCCGAGACTGCCTCATCGAGGACTTGTTTACGTTTGTCTGCCGCCTGCGAGTCCGTTTCTTTCTGAACCTCAGGCTGTACCTCCGTGACGACTTCAGGCTTGGACTCTGGACTGACAGGAAGGCTGCTTACCGCGGCCTGTTCGTTTTTTCCTTCGTTCGTCGCATTGGGATTCGGTGTTTGCTCATTCATGGTGATATGCCTCGTATGAGATAGTGAAAATAGGCGAATCTATTGGGGCTGAATGCGAACATCGCGAGACTGACCGACAGAGCAGTCAGCCCCTTCATCACCTCAAAACAGCTTTTGGATGCGCGTCTTCAACTCGTCGAACCATCCCTTGCCGCTTTTGCCACCAGCCGACTTTTGCTCAATGGACTTCACCTGATCGAAGATGGGTTTGAAGTCCGCCTTCTTGCCATAACCCAGGATCTGCGCCATCTCGATCTCCGTGCGCACGGACGACAGCAAGGTGCTGAGCTCCTCGTTCTGCTTGGCATCGCGCCTGTCGGTCTCGGCCAGCTTTTCAGCTTTTGCCATCGCGGCTTCGGCCCGTAGCACGGGCAGAGGAAAGGCGACCGAGGTCACCACCAGCGTGTTCAGTGCTCGGGCGAGTTCCGCTTTGGCGTTGTCGATCTTGCCGCTGTCGATGAGCCGTGCGGCCGACTTGATCGCTGCCGGGTACGTTGCCATCGGAAGGTTGTCGGTTTGGATTACGATTTCGCTGGCCAGATTGGCAACGATGGGCCGGGCCTTTTGCACCTCGCCATCACCCAACAACTCCCGAGACAACTTGACCGCTTTCTTTACCGATTCCACGTTGGCGTGGATATCGTGGGTGATGACGCGTACATCGACCGGCGCCAAAGCAAGTTTGGCGTCGCGTGCCAATACCAGTTCCAGCTTTCCGCTGGCCAGTTCCAGCGCAGCAAGCGCCTCCTTGGTCTTGTTTGCATCAAGGAGGGTCAAAGCCTCCTGGGTCTTGGTGAGCGCCGTGATGGCGTCTTGAGTGAGCTCGGCACGCTTTTTATCGGCTTCCCGGGCGGCCTTGTCATCTACCTGTGGCTGTGCCGCCTTGGATGCGGCAGAGGGTGCTGAAGCACCTGGGCTAGAACCTGCCGCCGATTGGGCCAGAGCCGGTCCGCTCAGTCCGACGACAACCGCCAGGGCAAATGCGGAGAAGGTGTATTGTGGCTGTTTGATATTCATGATCTTGGGCTCTTGATTGAAGTTAGTTGACTGAGATTTCAATCTGTTTCGGTTTGGCTTGCTCGGCCTTGACAAGCCGCACTTCCAGCACGCCGTCTTTCATGGAAGCCGTCACCTTGGTCGGATCAACGTTGTCAGGCAAGACAAAGCTGCGCACAAAGCGACCATAGGCACGTTCGATGCGGTGGAACTTCTTGCCCTGCTCCTCTTTTTCCAGTTTGCGCTCGCCGCTGATGGTGAGCACACCGTTTTCCGCGCTGACGCGCACGGCATCCTTGGGGACCTCCGGCAGATCCAGCTTGAGGAGGAATGCGTTCTCATCCTCGCTGATGTCCGCCATTGGAGCCCAGTCCGCCGTGGTCATGGCTTCGTTGCCGGTACGGGCGCCCTGTCGCTGGGGTATTCGTCCGGACATCGTCGCCAGGCGGTTTTGCAATTCATCCAGTTCCCGGAAGGGGTCCCACGGAGTCAATGCAGACATATCGGTTCTCCTTGAACAATGCCGACGAATTGGATGACGCACTGAACAGAGCCGTCGGTTTACTCTGAATGGCAGCTACTACTGTTTTCAGTTCCGAACAAGTCCTTGAGTCAATTGACGGATATCGCTTTCGTCGAGCGTTTCCCGCGCCAGCAGCTCGCGCGCACAGCGCTCCAGCACCGCGCGGTTGATGTCGAGAATCCGGTAGGCGCGCTCGAACACGCCCATCACGATGTCGCGGATAGCCTGATCGATGCGCGCCTGGGTCGATTCGGCCACCCGGCAACAGCCTTGGCCAGCAATGTCTTGCCGGTGCCCGGTGGGCCGACCAGCAACACGCCCTTGGGAATGCGCGCCCCGAGACGGCCATAGTCCTGCGGATTCTTCAGGAAATCGACGATCGCGACCAGCTCCGCCTTGGCCTCATCCCCCCCCCGCCACATCGGCGAACGTCACACCGGTGTTCTTTTCCACGAACACCTTGGCGCGGCTCTTACCGATGTTGAGAAACCCGCCCATGCCCTGCTTCTCGGCGAAGCGGCGGAACAGGAAGAACCAGACGCCAAAGAAGGATACCGCTGGCAGGATCCACGACAGCACATCGCTCAGCCAGGTGCTCTCCAACACGCGGGCATAGGGTACGTCGTACTTCGACAGGCGATCGGCAAGATCGGGTTCGACCCTCGTTGCCACGATCGTCGTCTTGCCCCGGCTGTCCGGCGACTTCAGGCGCCCGGTCACCGTACGATCCGACACCAGCACTTCGGCCACGCGCCCCTCGTCCAGCGCCTTCTCGAACTCGCTGTAGGGCACCGGCTCGACGGTTTTCGCCGTCTGCCAGTAGCTCTGCAAACTCAGCAACAGCAGGAGGGCAACGATCCAGTAGCCGGTATTCCATTGATTCTTTTTTTCCATGGACCGTGTTCCTCGAAAGTCGAGTTGCCAGAGGATCAGGTGAACAGACGGGCCGCACCGTCACGCAAACGGATGGCCAGCGAGCGGGAGGGCAGTGCCGCCGCTGATGAGCAGCCCCCACGGCGTGGCCGACCGCGGATCACGCTTGTAGACGACCGCCACCGCGATCGATGCCAGGGAGGCTGCCCATGCCAGGCTGATGGAGTCGGACACGGCAGCCTCGCCCGCCATCAAGATGCGTCGCTCGCCGACTTCTTCTTGCTCGAGTCTTTGCCAGCGTCGCCGTGAGGCGTCTCGGTCGCCTTCGCGACATCCGGCTGCTCCGGCTCGGCCGGGGTCTGCGGTGGCTCTTTGCGTTCGAACACCACGCGTTCGGCCTTGTCGTCCCAGCGTGCGCTGGCGTGATCGCCCTTGCCGATGCCGCCACCGAGCATCTCGCGCGCCAGCGCAGTTTCCAGCTCGCTGCGGATCAGGCGCTTGAGTTCACGCGCACCGAACTCGGGCTTGTAGCCTTCTTCCGCGAAATGGTCGATCAGCGTCTGATCGAAAGTGAGCGTCACGCCCTGGCTGGCGGCGCTGCGCGCCACGCGATCGAGCTGCAGGCCGACGATGTGGCGGATCTCCTCCTTGCCCAGCGCATGGAAGACGATGATCTCGTCGATGCGGTTGAGGAACTCGGGCCGGAAGTGGCCGCGCAGCACGTCCATGACCTCGGCCTTGGTCTTTTCGTACTCCTCGCCAGCCGCCTCACGCGCCTTCAGCCGTCGCTGGATGATGTCCGAACCCAGGTTGGACGTGGCGATGATGATGGTGTTGGTGAAATCCACCACCCGGCCCTTGCCGTCGGTGAGGCGACCGTCGTCGAACACTTGCAGCAGGATGTTGTAGACGTCAGGGTGTGCCTTCTCGATCTCGTCGAGCAGCAGCACGCTGTAGGGCTTGCGCCGCACCTTCTCGGTGAGCTGACCGCCTTCGTCGTAACCGACATAGCCCGGAGGCGCGCCCACCAGCCGCGCCACGGTATGGCGTTCGCCATATTCCGACATGTCGATGCGCAACAGGGCGTGCTCATCGCCGTAGATCGATTCGGCCAATGCCTTGGCGAGCTCGGTCTTGCCCACCCCGGTCGGGCCCAGAAACAGGAAGGTAGCCACCGGTTTACTGCCTTCGCGCAGGCCGGCGCGGGATAGCCGCACGGCATCGGCCACGGCACGGACCGCCTCGTCTTGTCCCACCAGGCGCTCGTGCAGCCGTTGTTCCAAGTGCAGCAGCTTTTCGCGCTCTTCCACCGTCAACTCGTTGACCGGGATGCCGGTCAGGCGCGAGACAACCTGCGCCACGTGTTCCGCCTTGACCTCGGCACTGCCGGAGGCCCGCTCCCGCTCCCAGTCCTCGACGAGCTTCTTGAGCTCGGCCTCCTTGGCTTCGATGCGCTTGCCGAGCTCGGCTGCCTGGTCGTACTGCTTGCGCGCGGCCACGTAATCCTGTTCACGCCGTAGCTGGTGCAGTTCGGACTCCAGCTCCTGCACGGCCACCGGCCGGGCCGTGGCCGACAGCTTCACGCGCGCGGCCGCCTGGTCGAGCAGGTCGATCGCCTTGTCCGGCAGGAAGCGCGCCGTGATGTAGCGGTCGGACAACTCGGCCGCCGCGATGATCGCGTCCTCGGAGATGCTGACCTTGTGGTGCGCCTCGAAGGTGTCGCGCAGGCCGCGCAGAATCATGATGGCCTGGGCCACCGTCGGCTCGGGCACCGTCACCGGCTGGAAGCGCCGCTCCAGTGCGGCATCCTTCTCGATGTATTTCTGGTACTCGTTCAGCGTCGTGGCGCCGATCAGGTTGAGTTCACCGCGCGCCATCATCGGTTTGAACACGTTGGCCACGTCCAGCCCGCCTTCGCCACCGCCCTGGCCGGCACCGACGATGGTGTGCACCTCGTCGATGAACAAAATCAGCTCGCCCTGGTGCTCGGTCACCTCCTTCAGCACCTTCTGCACGCGCTCCTCGAACTCGCCGCGATATTTGGCGCCGGCCACCATGGCGTTGATGTTGAGTTCCACCAGGCGCTTGTCGCGCAAGGTCTCGGGCACTTCACCCGCCACCATGCGCTGCGCCAGCCCTTCGACGATGGCGGTCTTGCCCACACCCGGCTCGCCGATCAGCACCGGGTTGTTCTTCTTGCGCCGGGCCAGCACCTCGATGGTGGTTTCGATCTCCTGCGCGCGGCCGATCACCGGGTCGAGCTTGCCGTCGCGCGCCATCTTGGTCAGGTCGCGCGAGTACTTGTCGAGTTCTGGCGTGTTGGTCGGCGTCTCAGCGCGGCCATCCTCGGCGCCCTTGCCGACCACCTTGCTGACCTGTTGGCGCAGCGCCTGCGGCGTCAGGCCGTAGCGGCGCAGCAGGTTGGCGGCCAGCCCTTCGCCTTCCTCGGCCAGACCGATCAGGAAATGCTCTGGACCGACATAAGAATGGCCGAGTTCATTGGAGGCCACGAAGGCGCGGCTGAGCGCATCCTTCACGCGCGGCGACACGCCGATCTCGCCCTCGAAGGGCTTGTCCCCGCGCTTGGCCTCAGACTCGATCTGCCGCTTGAGGTCATCGACCTTGATCTTGAACTGACCCAGGATGGTCTTGACCACGTCGCTGTCGGCCAGCGCCAGCAGCAGATGTTCGGTATCCACCTCGGAGCGGCCAAATTCGGCAGCGTGTTTGGCGGCCTCCTGCAGCAAGGCTTCCGACTGTTCGCTGATGCGGCTGGCCAACCCACTGCCGCGACGGCGCGGCGCACCCGAACCTGCGGTGGCGGGCTCGCCAAACGAGGCATCGACCACGTCATCGGTATCGGCGGCAACTGGCGTCGCGTCTTCGCCGATGCGGAAGAAGTCACTGCCGAGGAAGTCCTCGAACAGGCCGCTGCGCGAGCCGAACAAGGCTTCCAGCGGCGAAACGGTGCGCTTTTGCTGGCGCACTAATTGCCGGTAATGGTCGTCGCACAACAGCATGGTGCTGTTACGACCGTTGAGATTGGCTTCCACCCGCACGGTGGCGGGTTGGCCGCAGACCTGGCATTGTTTTCTGGCCATGCTGATGCTCCTGAGAAGGTTGACAAGGTTGAGGCGACGAGGCATCGCGAGCCGCGACTCCTCGTCTCGTGCCGGGTTTTTCTTGTGACGAACGAGCCGGCGACGTCAGCCGTTGATCGGGATCGAGCGTCCCTGCTTCGGCGCGCTGACCTCGCGCTTGTCGATCGTGACCGTGAGCACCCCGTTCTTGAACGATGCCTTGATCGAATCCTGGTTGGCGTCGTCAGGCAGGTTCAAGGCACGCTGAAAGCTGCCGTAGGAGCGCTCCACACGGTGGAAGCCACCTTCCTTCTTCTCCTGTTCCTGGCGCTTCTCGCCACGCACCATCAGCACGTCGTTGTCGAGAGTTATCTGGATGTCCTTCTCCTCGACACCGGGCACTTCCAGGGTAATCTTGTACTGCTTGTCGGTTTCCTGGATGTCCAGGGCCGGCTTCAGCATGCCCGACCAATCGGATGGCCACTGCGGCATGTTCAACGCCGGAAAACCGAAGCCCCGGAATGCGTCATCGAACAGCCGGTCGATTTCCCGATGCAGTTGCAGGATCGGGCTGACTGGCCCGCTCGCCGCTGGCAGGTCATTGCGCTGCACCGGCAGGGAAGAGACGGTCTGCTGCTCTTGCTGCTCGTTCTTGAACCAGTTCCAGGGAGCCAACTTCTTGAAATCGATGTCCATGTCATACCTCCAGAAAAATTGGAAAACGAGTTACTCAAGCCCTTTGCCTGCTGTGACGGGCAGTGCGCCCAGGCGACACGGGCTGCTCGGATGACTTCTGCTGTTCACGCTTGCGCATCACCTCCTTCTTTGCTCCGGCTCGGGTCTGATCATTGATGCACTGATCGATTTCACTTTGACGAAGCCGCCACGTCCCGCCCACCTTGAAAGCCGGAATTTCCCCGTGTGCGGCGAGCCGATAAAGCGTCCGCTTGCCGACTTTCAAGTACGCAGCCAATTCATCGAGCGTGAAAATCACCTGTAGGTGCGCTTTCATCTCACCCTCTCCAATCGCGTCGCTTTGCGGTTCCGGCCAAGGAAATCCTTGCAATACTTTGTAATATTAGACCTACTATGAATAACTTCAAGAGTCAATGTGCAGCGTTCTCCCGCCCCATTGATGCAGGTCAACTGCTCAGGCAATGGACAGCGCCTGGCTCGTCAGCCTGCGTGTGCCACAGGCGCCTCGATCAAACACCGATCCTCACGTTGTAGCCGAGTGCCCGCAGCCCCTTGCTCGTCTGCATGTTCCTTGGCGGAAACTCGTCTGGGCGCGCCCAGACGACGATTTCCCCGAGGCTGCTCAGGCCAACGTGCGGAATTGCCCAGTCGTCGCTGCGGATCGCGTTCCAGAGTCGGGCCGAAACACTTCCGTTGCCCCAGACAACGTAGTTCAACAGTATCCGTCCGGCCAACACACCTTCCCGACACCGCCGCCGAAGGCCATGGCCCATCAAGCGGATTTTCCATGCGCCCTCAGCGCCGTACCTACAGCAAATCTTTCAAGGCTCAGGTCATTCAGGAGTGTTCTGAACCCGGTGCCTCCATCGCAAACATCGCCTTGGGCTACAGCCTCAATGCCAACCTCGACCACAAATGGATTCGGCTGCCTACCCAGAAAACCACGGCTATCCAGCCAGCGTTCATCCCGTTGCCTTCTCAAATGCTCGGCGTGGGTTCGCATACTCAAGCGCGCTGCTGCGATCATGAGTTTGATCCAGTCGGCCCGTAATAATGGGCACGATCCGTATGCCTATCTCAAGGATGTGCTGACACGGTTGCCGTCCCTGTAACAGCCTGAAGTTGACCTGGGTAATCAAATACCGGTGTAGTGATTAGGAAACAGGGCTCGGATAACATCATGGCGCAGGTCATTGAACCTACTAACGACGCCGGATATATGGTCGCAAACCACATCGAACTAGTACTTGCATCACCCGGGGCGTCCTGAAGTGGTTTACTGAATTTGGCCACCTGAACAGAGGTGATATGCTCACCTCAGAACAACACAGGTGTCATAATGAAAAAAAGAAATTTCAGCGCAGAGTTTAAACGCGAATCCGCTCAACTGGTCGTTGACCAGAACTACACCGTGGCAGATGCAGCCAGCGCTATGGATGTCGGCCTTTCCACAATGACGCGATGGGTGAAACAATTACGTGATGAACGGCAGGGCAAAACACCAAAAGCCTCCCCCATTACCCCGGAACAAATTGAAATCCGTGAGCTCAGGAAAAAGCTACAACGTATTGAAATGGAAAATGAAATATTAAAAAAGGCTACCGCGCTCTTGATGTCAGACTCCCTGAACAGTTCTCGATAATCGGGAAACTCAGGGCGCGTTATCCTGTGGCCACTTTCTGCCATGTGTTCGGGGTTCATCGCAGCAGCTACAAATACTGGAAAAACCGTCCTGAAAAGCCAGACGGCAGACGGGCTGTATTACGCAGTCAGGTACTTGAACTGCATGGCATCAGCCACGGCTCTGCCGGAGCAAGAAGCATCGCCACAATGGCAACCCAGAGAGGCTACCAGATGGGGCGCTGGCTTGCTGGCAGACTCATGAAAGAGCTGGGGCTGGTCAGTTGCCAGCAGCCGACTCACCGGTATAAGCGTGGCGGTCATGAGCACGTTACTATCCCGAATCATCTTGAGCGACAGTTCGCCGTAACGGAACCAAATCAGGTGTGGTGCGGTGATGTGACCTATATCTGGACGGGTAAGCGCTGGGCGTACCTCGCCGTTGTTCTCGACCTGTTCGCAAGAAAACCAGTGGGCTGGGCCATGTCGTTCTCGCCGGACAGCAGGCTCACCATGAAAGCACTGGAAATGGCATGGGAAACCCGTGGTAAGCCCGTCGGGGTGATGTTCCACAGCGATCAAGGCAGCCATTATACGAGCAGGCAGTTCCGGCAGTTACTGTGGCGATACCGGATCAGGCAGAGTATGAGTCGGCGTGGAAACTGCTGGGATAACAGCCCAATGGAGCGCTTCTTCAGGAGTCTGAAGAACGAATGGGTGCCGGCGACGGGCTATGTAAGCTTCAGCGATGCAGCTCACGCAATAACGGACTATATCGTTGGATATTACAGCGCACTAAGACCGCACGAATATAATGGTGGGTTACCGCCAAACGAATCAGAAAACCGATACTGGAAAAACTCTAACGCGGTGGCCAGTTTTTGTTGACCACTTCATACCGCAGGAGGCATGATGGAGAGCATTAATAATCAAGTGCAGTCGGTACGCCAGTTGCTGGCCATTCCCCAACTGGCCATCCCAAGCTATCAGCGACCTTACCGCTGGGGCTCCAAGAATATCTCGGATCTCTTTACCGATTTGGCAACCCATCAGGACAAGAGCGCCTACCGGCTGGGCTCGGTGGTGTTTCATCAGCACACCGATAGTGAGCAGGGCGAGATGCTTGATATCGTCGATGGTCAGCAACGCACCCTGACCCTGATGTTGACCGTCAAGGCGCTGATCGAGGTGCTGGATAACGAAAATCGCAGTGGCAAAGAGAAGAGTATCCGGTTTCAACGTCAGGATCTGCGTGAGCAATTGCAGGTCTTGCGTGGACCTATCGATGCGTTTATGCAGCGCCAGCGCTTCCCCAGCCGGGATTCGGAGTTCAACCTCAGACGCAACTATCTGGAGTTGCGTCGGCTGGTGGCCCGCCCTGAGTTTGACGAGCAGCAAATTGACTTTCTGCTCAACCGCTGTCAGGTGGTCTGCTTTGTACTGCAGGATATCTCGGAGGCGTTCCAGTTCTTCGATTCGCAAAATGCCCGGGGGCGCGATCTGGCTCCTCACGATCTGCTCAAGGCATTTCACCTGCGCGAGTTTGCCGGTCATGAGGCCAATCTCAAGGCCGAGGCGGTCGCCCATTGGGAGCGCCTGCCAAGCGACGAGCTGGCCAATCTGTTCGCCCTCTATCTCTATCGGGTACGCCAGTGGGCCGAGGGCAAGTCGGCCCGCTACTTTGGCAAGGGGGAGGTGGATCTCTTCAAGGGGGTCAACCTAGATCGGGTAGGGCATTATCCTTACGTGGAGTCGCTGCGCATCGCCCACCACTTTGTCGATGAGTACAACAGCCAGTACCAGCGCAAGATTGACGGCCAGTACATGACGTTTCCCTTTCATCTCGACCAGATGATCATCAATGGTCGGCGCTTTTTCGAGATGGCCGAGTACTACCAGACGCGGGTGGCCGCCATCGTGGCCGAGGAGTCTGATTCCGGCAAGGCGCAATCTGCCACCCTGCTCGGCGAAACGCTGACACCGATGGCCAGCAAGGTGCTATCGACACTGGGCAGCTACGAGCGTCGCCACCGCACCGGGGATCGTTATGTGCGGGCCATGTTCGACTGCGCCCTGATCTTCTATATCGACAAGTTCGGCAGCCAAGGGCTGTCACTGGCCATCGAGAAGTGCTTTATCTGGGCCTATCGCTGCCGCATCCGCCAGCAGGTAGTGCAGTTGGCAACCATGGATAACTATGTGCTGGAGCACAATCTGATCCGTGCCATTCGTGATGCTCGTCTGCCGGGAGATCTGCACGGCTTCCCTTTGCCTAGCATGAGCAGTCGAGAGAACAAGAACAATCGCAATGGTGCCGAAGATGAGCTGGTCGGGCTGTTTCGGGAGATGAAATATTATGAATGATGCAGGCGTTCGCCCCTTTTCCATTCGTGCACTGCTTGAAGATCGCGCCCGCTATCTGGTGCCCATGTACCAGCGCAACTATGCCTGGGGTGAGGGAGAGATCACCCAGCTGCTGCAGGATGTGCTGGATTATCAGCAAAAATTGGTCAGTGGTAAGGGGCCGCAAACCTACTATATCGGCACCCTGGTGGTGTTTGCCCGGGACGATGGCAGTTTCGAGGTAATCGATGGCCAGCAGCGCTTTACTACCCTCTCTCTGCTGGCCAATTGGCTCAAACATCACGCGATAGATTCGGTGGATATGAGCTGGTATCAGACCATCAACCTCGCTTTTGAGAGTCGCCCGATATCGAGCCATACCTTCGAGCGCTTATGGCAGGGTGTTGCCCCCTACGATTTGCGGGGGAGTACCTTCAATGAAGGTTTGGTGAACGGTTTTGAGCTGATTGGCAAGGCAATGGCGGATCTTGGTTTGGTAGGGGCTAAACTGACGACCTTTTGCGACTACCTCTTCAAGCATGTGCAGATCTCTCGTATCGAAGTACCCAAGGATACCGATCTCAATCACTTCTTCGAGGCGATGAACAATCGCGGCGAGCAGTTGGAAAAGCATGAAGTGATCAAGGCGCGGCTGATGGAGACGCTGAACCAGATACCCGAGGAAGAGCATCGTCGCCAAAGTATTCATATCCTGACCCGGGTATGGGATGCCTGCGCCAATATGGAGCGCTATATCCAGTACGGCTTTACCCCGCAAGAGCGCCACCGTCTGTTTGGTGAGAGCGACTGGGGTCAGTTTGTGCCCCGTGATTTTGCCCATCTGTTTGATCTGCTAGGATCCCCAAACACGGCCGACGCTGCCGATAAAAGCCGTGCAGCTGCCGGTAGCCAAGGGCGCACCTTGTTGGCCATTTTGCAGGATGACAAGCTTGATGGTGAGCAGACGGTGGAGGAGGAGAGCGCAGGCTCCGAGCGCTTTAACAGCGTCATCAACTTCTCCAACTTCTTGCTCCATGTGCTGCGACTCCTGAGCCGCGACCCGGGTGATACGGAGGGGGTGCCGCTTGATGATAAACAACTGGTCGATCAGTTTGAGCTGCGAGTGATAAGGCAACCGGATCCAGTAGCGGCAGTTCAGCGTTTTATCTATGGCCTGTTAAAGAGCAAGTATCTGTTTGATCAGTTCATCATCAAGCGCGAGTTTGCCGATGGCAAGGATAGTTGGAGTCTGAAGCGGCTGCACTGGTATTCGGAAAAGAGCGTCAGTTACATCAATACCTTTGACAAGGATGAAAATGAGAATGGTTTCTCTGGTGTTAACCGGCGGGTCCTGATGTTGCTGTCGGCGTTTCATGTGTCGACCCCGACCCTGGTTTACAAACATTGGCTGAATGGTGCACTGAGATATCTGTTCGACAATTGTCACCCTGATCAACCGGTGGATGCCGGGGCTTATCTGTCCTATCTGGAGAGTCAGGCTCGCCGCTTTGTCTTCCAGCGCTTTTTGGCGCCTGGTGAAGGGGCTTCCTATTACCAGATGCTCTACCTTGATAACGCCCTGTTGCCCGCCATCAATGTGGATGAGAGTTGGCACAAGGTGATTACATCCAAACTTCGCTTCGGTCATATCGAGAACAACTTTGTCTTCAACTTCCTCGACTATCTGCTGTGGGTACGAGATCGGAATAGCGACAAAGTTGCTGGCTCCTTTGAGTTCACTTTCCGCAGCTCGGTGGAGCACTTCTCACCCCAGCATCCGATGGATGGCTATAAACCGGTTGAGCAGAGTGCACTCCATTCGTTTGGCAACCTTTGCCTTATCAGCCACAGCAAGAACTCGCGCTTGAGTAACTTCCAGCCGCAACAGAAGCAGGAGCACTTTGAAGCAAGCCTTGCCAATAACCAGACTGATAGTCTTAAATTGCTTGCTATGATTCGGCTGATGAAAGATAAAGGTCGTTGGCTGGAAGATGAGATAGCTGTGCATCAACAAGATATGTTGCAGGTCTTACTATCCAATCAAATTCAGCAATAACGGATTGAATCTGTTTATGAAATTTGGCTGCTATCAACTAATGGGCGTTAAGTTGATTGTATGATCTGATTGATAAAGAAGGGGAGACTAAAAATCTCCTCTTCTTTGCAGCAGTTTACTGCGGTCTTTTTGTGATGCATCAGCATAAAACGTTTTACTTGTGGACCCTAAGAAATGGAGAACATTATGTCGACTGTAGATACCTCTACAGCAGAGGAACTCAATCAAGGAGGCTCAGATTTTATTCTGACTTCCCTCGAGGCTATGCGTAAGAAGTTATTGGACCTTACGTCTCGAAATCGACTTTTGAATTTCCCTATCACTCAAAAAGGGTCTTCACTACGTATTGTTGATGAATTACCAGAACAGCTTTATGAAACCCTTTGCTCGGAAATCCCGATGGAATTTGCTCCTGTGCCCGATCCAACTAGAGCGCAGCTGTTAGAGCATGGCTATCTCAAAGTTGGGCCAGATGGTAAAGATATACAGTTAAGAGCTCATCCTAGCGCTAAGGATTGGGCGCACGTCTTAGGAATCCGTACAGATTTTGATTTACCAGATAGCCATAAAACGGTTGTTTCTGATTCAGATAGAGAGTTGCTGGAAAAAGCCCATCAGTTTATCTTGCAATATGCCCAAGGCCAGAATGGAAAATTAACAGGGATTCGTTCTGAATACGTTAATCAAGGTATAGCTTTGTCAGCGTTGAAGGAGGCGTGCTGCTTAGCAGGCTATGAAGGGCTTGAGGATTTTGAACGACAGGCAAAGGCTGGGAATGAGATTAGTATATCTTCTTCCAATCCCTCTCATGACGATAATCGGATACAGGCTCTGCTTTATCCAAATGAACTGGAAGCTTGTTTGCGCGCCATCTATGGTAAGGCTCAAACTGCTTTGGAGGAGAGTGGCGCCAACATCTTGTATTTGGCGTTAGGGTTCCTTGAGTGGTATGAAAGCGATTCCTCTGAAAAGGCACGTTATGCACCGTTATTTACAATTCCGGTGAGATGTGAACGAGGAAAATTAGATCCGAAGGATGGTCTTTACAAGTTTCAACTTTATTACACGGGTGAAGATATTTTGCCCAATCTCTCTTTGAAGGAAAAACTTCAGGCTGACTTTGGCCTCGCTCTTCCTTTGTTCAATGAAGAGGAAACTCCAGAGTCTTATTTTGCTTCGGTGAAGAAGGTTGTAGAGCAGCACAAACCTAAATGGTCTGTGAAACGTTATGGTGCACTTAGCTTGCTCAATTTTGGCAAGATGATGATGTATCTTGACCTCGATCCTGCCCGCTGGCCTTGTGACAAGCGCAATATATTGTCTCATGAAGTAATTCGTCGCTTTTTCACCAGTCAGAGCTGTGGTCAAGAGAATTCCGGCTTACCTGGTGGCTTCGGTCAGCATGAGTACTGCATCGATAGTTACCCTGATATTCATGACAAGGTTCCACTAATCGATGATGCGGATAGCTCGCAGCACAGTGCGTTGATCGATGCTATCCGTGGTCAAAACTTAGTCATTGAGGGCCCTCCTGGTAGTGGCAAATCACAAACGATCACCAACTTGATTGCAGCAGCTCTGCTCAACGGTAAGAAAGTCCTGTTTGTGGCAGAGAAGATGGCTGCACTGGAGGTCGTCAAACGTCGCTTGGATCGTGCGGGGCTAGGTCAATTTTGCTTAGAGTTGCACAGTCATAAAACTCATAAGCGCAAGGTGCTGGATGATATTAATGCTCGCTTGGTGAGTCAGGCGACCATGCCTACTATGGAAGAGATTGATGCTCAGATTTTGCGTTATGAAGATCTTAAGCAGCAGCTCAATGAATATGCCGCATTGATCAATAACCAATGGGCGCAAACAGGCAAAACGATCCATCAGATTTTGAGTGGTGCAACCCGTTATCGTCACAAATTAGATATTGATGCAACAGCACTTCATATCGAAAACCTTTCCGGGAAGCAGTTGGATAAAGTGACCCAATTACGGCTGCGTGACCAAATAGTAGAGTTTAGCCGCATCTACAAAGAGGTTCGTGAGCAGGTGGGGGCTAATGCAGAAATATATGAGCACCCTTGGAGCGGTGTGAATAACACACAAATTCAATTGTTTGACAGCGCTCGTATAGTCGATTTGCTACAAACTTGGCAGACATCAATTGTCGACTTTCAACATAGCTATCAAGAATATGTAGATAAGTGGGCGTTAGAAGGCGAAAGCCTTAATACGCTTCAATATATTGAGCAATTGGTAGAAGATCAGTCGAATCTTCCAGTGTTGTGTGGTTCAGAGCATTTCCCAGCACTTAGTGAGCTAGATT
The DNA here is from genome assembly GCF_001807705.1 of Klebsiella sp. HMSC25G12. Taxonomy (NCBI): domain Bacteria; kingdom Pseudomonadati; phylum Pseudomonadota; class Gammaproteobacteria; order Enterobacterales; family Enterobacteriaceae; genus Klebsiella; species Klebsiella sp. HMSC25G12. Next base: position 22,728 of record NZ_KV789803.1, read on the forward strand.
CACCCGATGCCATTGCACGGGTGCGTCACTATTTAGATAGGTTCGAGTTGCTACAAGGTCATTATGTGGCCTTGAGCCAGGTTATCGAGCCTCAAAAGCTACGACTTTTAGAACAAGGACAATCGTGTGACTTTCCTCGTGAAGAGCTGGAAAAATATGGTGCAGCAGAGGATTTCACTTTACGTGATTTGGTCAGGTGGCTTGAATCCATCCAATCAATTCATGATGAGTTATCATCTATTTATGCGCAATTAAACGATTTCAAAAATGCTTTGCCAGATGGTATTGCTTCGTATATCGATGATTCGCAAGCTGGATTGCTATTCTGCTCTGAGTTGTTGTCGATTCTGGGTGCTTTACCGACTGAGCTTATTAGAGTTCGAGATCCTCTTTTTGATGATGATGATATCGATGCAGTATTGCGCGACTTAATGTGTCAAATCGAAACATTGCGTCCTTTAAGAGATGGTCTATCTACTTTGTATCAATTGGACCAGTTGCCTTCCCAAGAGATGCTCGCGCATGCCGTTGCTGTTATCCAGCAAGGGGGATTATTTGCATGGTTTAAGAGTGATTGGCGTAGTGCCAAGGCACTGCTCATGGCGCAATCTCGTAAGCCTGACACTAAGTCTGCTGAGTTAAAACGCTGCTCAGCTGATTTGCTCAAGTATTCGGAGCTGTTACAACGGTTTGAACAAAGTGACTTTGGTAATCAACTTGGTAATGCATTCCGAGGGTTGGACACCGACTGTGAACAACTCATGTTATTGCGTGATTGGTACAAGAAGGTCCGAGCTTGTTACGGGATAGGTTTTGGAAAGCGAGTTGCGATAGGTTCTGGATTATTTAACCTAGATGGTGAGATTATCAAAGGTGTGCATTTAATCGAGAAATCGCAGATTAGCTCAAGATTAATGACTTTGGTTAAACGGGTCGAGCACGAGGCTAAGTTATTACCGCGTATTTCTAGCTTGTTGGAAGAACATGCATCTTGGTTAGGTGAGCAAGGTGTATTGATGCAATCTTACCGACAGGTGCGGAATACTCTCATTGCCTTGCAGGGATGGTTTATCAATCCAGATATATCATTAGAGCAGATGACTCATTCCTCCGAGATTTTGCAAAACATAAACGATCTTCAGATATCCCTTGAAAATGACTCGTTACAGTTAGGGGCGTTTTTACAATTAACCCCATTGGCTTGCGGTGCGTATAAAAATAATCAACTGACGTTAGACACTATTAACGACACGCTGAATTTTGCCGAGCAACTGGTTGATAAGATAAATTGCGTATCCTTGGCTACCCAGATCAGACATTTGGCTAGTGGTAGTGATTACGATTTACTATGTCGTGATGGTGGGGAAATAGTTTCGAAATGGAATGAACAGATTAAAAATGCTGAGTTATATGCGCTAGAAACAAAGTTAGAGCGGAGTCAGTGGCTCAAGTCGACTGATGGTTCTCTTAATACATTAATCGAGCGCAACGAAAGAGCAATACAGCAACCCCGTTGGTTGAACGGGTGGGTTAACTTTATTCGTTGTTACGAGCAGATGCATGAAAATGGATTGCAGCGAATCTGGAGTGCTGTACTTGCGGGCTCGCTCCCGATTGAAAAAGTTGAATTGGGTTTAGCATTAGCAATTCATGACCAGCTGGCGCGGGAGGTTATTCACATCCACCCTGAATTGATGAGAGTTTCCGGCTCACAGCGCAATGCTTTGCAGAAGTCATTTAAAGATTACGACAAAAAACTGATTGAATTACAACGTCAGCGGATTGCAGCAAAAATTGCTTGCCGAAATATACCAGAAGGGAATTCTGGTGGTAAGAAAAGTGAATATACAGAACTAGCTTTGATCAAAAATGAGCTGGGTAAAAAAACCAGACATATTCCAATTAGGCAATTGGTTAACCGTGCATGTAATGCGCTGGTTGCAATTAAACCTTGTTTCATGATGGGGCCAATGTCAGCAGCTCATTACCTAGAACCTGGACGAATGGAATTTGATCTGGTGGTGATGGACGAAGCGTCTCAGGTGAAGCCAGAGGATGCATTGGGTGTCATCGCGAGGGGCAAGCAACTAGTGGTCGTTGGTGACCCGAAACAGCTACCACCAACCAGTTTCTTTGATCGAAGTGCCGACGGAGAAGATGACGATGATGCCGCGGCTTTAAGTGATACTGACAGCATTTTGGATGCTGCTTTGCCACTGTTTCCTATGAGACGTTTGCGTTGGCACTATCGTTCACGACATGAAAAGTTGATTGCATACTCTAACCGCCATTTTTATAACAGTGATTTGGTGATATTCCCTTCCCCAAATGCTGAGTCTCCAGAGTATGGGATTAAATTTACCTATGTGTCAAAAGGTCGGTTCTCCAATCAACACAATATTGAAGAAGCCCAAGCAGTTGCTGAGGCCGTACTTCATCATGCGCAACACCGGCCGGGTGAGTCACTCGGGGTAGTGGCCATGAGTTCCAAGCAACGCGATCAAATTGAGCGCGCTATCGATGAATTGCGCCGAAATCGCCCTGAATTTAACGATGCAATCGATGGCTTATATGCCATGGAAGAGTCACTTTTTGTGAAAAACCTTGAGAACGTTCAAGGGGATGAGCGTGATGTAATCTTTATTTCCTTTACCTATGGACCTTCTGAGCATGGTGGAAAGGTTTATCAACGCTTTGGACCTATCAATTCCGATGTTGGCTGGCGTCGCTTGAATGTGCTTTTCACTCGATCAAAAAAACGGATGCATGTGTTTAGTTCAATGCGTTCTGAAGATGTATTGACGAGTGAAACCAGTAAACTTGGTGTTATTTCGTTGAAAGGTTTTTTACAGTTTGCCGAAAGTGGCAAACTAGATTCCCTCACAACGCATACCGGCAGGGCTCCAGATAGTGACTTTGAGGTTGCTGTAATGGAAGCACTCAATCACGCTGGGTTTGAGTGTGAACCTCAGGTAGGGGTTGCAGGATTCTTTATTGATCTAGCTGTGAAAGATCCAGGTTGTCCTGGCCGTTACTTAATGGGCATAGAGTGTGATGGTGCGGCTTATCACTCAGCTAAATCTGCTCGTGATCGTGACCGTTTGCGTCAAGAGGTTCTGGAGCGTTTGGGTTGGAGAATTAGCCGCATTTGGTCCACTGATTGGTTCAGTAATCCTGATGAGGTTCTATCTCCGATTATCCGTAAACTCCATGAGCTTAAAACATTGGCTCCAGACGTTGTTGTACCTTCCTATGAATATGTAGAAACGATTGAGTCAAGCGCTGAAGTGGCGTCTGACTCAATTGATTCTCTTATGCCCAATTTGGGGCTTAAGGAGCAACTTAAGTATTTTGCCACACATGTCATTGAGGTTGAGCTTCCTAATGTTGATGCTGATCGTCGTTTGTTGCGGCCCGCAATGCTTGAGGCTTTGCTGGAACATCAGCCTTTATCACGTTCCGAGTTTGTTGAACGAATACCTCATTATCTGCGGCAAGCAACAGATGTATACGAAGCGCAACGCTTTCTTGACCGAGTCTTGGCATTAATTGATGGCGAATAGGCTGAAGCGAATGATGCAGCGTTTGAGTCTGAATTGGCATAATTAGTTAAAGGTAATAAGAACAGTGACAACTGTCGGACAACGTGAACGCGCAACTCAACAGCGCGTAGTCAGGTTTTTTATTGAGGAATTGGGCTATCGTTATCTAGGCGATTGGCACACGCGTCCTAACAACCGTAATGTTGAGCCTGATTTGCTCAGTCATTGGTTGATTGACCGTGGTGGGGTCAGTCCATTACTAACTGACAGTTGTACCGAATACTGGGGGCAGGTCAAGCGCTTTAGCTTGTGTGGCAACAACCTCCTTTACAGGACCAGGTAGACGATTACCCTGTGCTGTTTCTGTGCTCAACGCAATCTACGGCTATCCATTTTCTGCCAGTGGTTGCAAAGACGACCATTCAACGTCAGCAAAGTTTCGCAATGCACTGCTATGTAACTCATTGATCCTACGTAGAATTTAAAATCCTCCGGGGTTTTCAGAATCAGTGACTGCCTTAAAGGAATTTTTCCGCCTATATGATAAGGTAATCCACAGTTGGCGAAAGAGACATCGCTTCCCCGTTCAAACACAACAATACTGACATCCTCTGATAACCGACGAGCTCTGGCTGCAGCGGATGCCCCGCCGGCAACACCACCAACAATCACTATTTTCATTACATCCTCTCTGTTCACCCGGGGCAAAAATGCCTGCCAGATATAATCGTTTCCCCGGGCCGGCAGGACGCTGCAGACCTGACGAACACGATGGCAAAATTACGATACCGTCAGTATACTAAATTATATTATATAAAAACACATAGTATGAGAAATCAGCAATGCTCATGAATGAAGACACAAAACGTCAGACAGATATGAAGAATGCGGCCCTGAGGGCAGCAGATGTCTTACGGGGACTGGCCAACAGCGACCGGTTGCTGTTGATGTGTCAGTTAAGCCTGGGGGAAGCGAATGTGGCCGGGCTGGAAGCGGCGGTCGGTATCACTCAGCCGACCCTGTCCCAGCAGCTGGGTGTAATGCGCCGCCTGAAGCTGGTCGAGACCCGACGGGCAGGTAAAATGGTATATTACCGTATTGAGGATAACCGTATCATGACGTTGTTAAATACCTTATATGATCTCTACTGCCCGCAGGCAGGCACCGGTAAAGGAAGCCATAACAACGAATAATATGATCCTGCTTTCCCCGTAAACCGTTTTATCCGTGCATCATTAACCCTGTTCAGGCTGTGAAATGCCAGACCGGAACCTGCGATACCTTAACGGGAAAACAACAGTGGTCCGGATATACCAGCCGATGATGCCCGTCACGGACTGTATTTCTCGTTCACGCATTCACTGATTAACCCACTGATTCAATGGTGTTTAATACTGTGACGGTCAGAAAAAACAGCCACAGGAACACGGATGATTCTGCACTGTCAGTAATAGCCTGTGGCTGACAAACCGTTTTTTCTGCTGCCACGTGGTGACATTATTCAAGCAGGCTACGCAACATCCAGGCAGTTTTCTCATGTAACTGGATACGTTGTGTAAGCAGATCTGCTGTGGCTTCATCATTCGCATTATTAACGAGCGGGAACAGGGAGCGTGCAGTTTTAACCACGGTCTCCTGGCCCTGGACAAGATTTTCAATCATGTTTTTTGCTGCCGGAATATCCTTATCTTCATTAACCGCTGTTAAACGTGAAAATTCATGATATGTGCCGGGCGCGAAGCATCCGAGCGAGCGTATACGTTCAGCGATATCATCAACGGCAGTGGCCAGCTCATTGTATTGATTTTCAAACATTAAATGTAAGCTGTTAAACATGGGGCCAGTTACATTCCAGTGATAGTAATGTGTTTTTATATACAGGGTATAGGTGTCAGCAAGAAGCCGGGACAGGCCGTCTGCAATCTCCACCCGGGATGATTCAGCAATACCAATATCAATGATTTGTTTACTCATAACTACCTCTTACACGGTTTCAGTGGAATATACGATATGCGATTATTCTTTCCGGTCTGAGCAAAACACGCCTCAAATTTTTATAATAACGGGGTTTGAGGGCCAATGGAACGAAAACGTACGCTAAGAAGTTAATTCATTGTTTAAATTGAAATTTAGTTCTCTCAGTTCCCCCTTCAAAATATCCTCCGGTAGCGTAAACGTATAATGCCCCAGCATATTGATATGCCCGTGCATCAGTGGGGACAACCGGGCGATATCTTCAACCCCGATTTCTTCTCCATTACTGCGTATCCAGCTCAGGGCTTCCTGCATATAAAGTGTGTTCCGCAGTACCACTGCGTTAGTGACCAGGCCCAGTGCCCCCAGCTGATCTTCCTGACCTTCACGATAGCGCTTTCTGATCTCACCGCGCTGCCCGTAGCAGATCGCCCTCGCCACAGCATGGCGGCCTTCCCCCCGGTTTAGCTGCGTCAGGATCCGCCGACGATAATCCTCATCATCAATATAATTAAGAAGATACAGCGTCTTGTTGACGCGCCCCACTTCCATGATCGCCTGTGCCAGCCCTGATGGGCGCGAGCTTTTCAGCAAAGAGCGAATGAGTTCTGAAGCATGAATGGTGCCCAGTTTCAGCGAACCGGCGGTTCGCATCATCTCATCCCACTGATCCTCGGCTTTCGACAGATCGGCACAACCACGTGCCAGTTCGTCCAGTGCACCGTAATTTGCCGATTTATCCACTCGCCAGAATACCGCTTCACCGGCATCGGCAAGCCGGGGGGAAAACTGGTATCCCAGCAGCCAGATGAGGCCAAAAATAATATCGCTGGTACCGGCTGTGTCTGTCATGATCCCAACCGGATTCAGCCCTGTCTGCTGCTCCAGAAGGCCTTCCAGCACAAAAATGGAATCTCGTAATGTGCCGGGGACAACGATGCCGTGGAATCCAGAGTACTGATCAGAGACGAAGTTGTACCAGGTGATGCCACGTCCGGAACCAAAATATTTTCTGTTAGGTCCTGAATTGACGGTTTTCACCGGCGTGACAAAGCGCATGCCATCAGCTGAAGCCACTTCGCCACCACCCCAGCGGCCAGCAAGCTCCAGTGTGGACTGAAAATCAACCAGGCGGGCATTGGCGCTGACCAGCGTTTCTGCCCGGAGGTAATTCTGTTTGGCACTGTTGCAAATAGTCGGTGGTGATAAACTTATCATCCCCTTTTGCTGATGGAGCTGCACATGAACCCATTCAAAAGCCGGCATTTTCAGCGTGACATCATTCTGTGGGCCGTACGCTGGTACTGCAAATACGGCATCAGTTACCGTGAGCTGCAGGAGATGCTGGCTGAACGCGGAGTGAATGTCGATCACTCCACGATTTACCGCTGGGTTCAGCGTTATGCGCCTGAAATGGAAAAACGGCTGCGCTGGTACTGGCGTAACCCTTCCGATCTTTGCCCGTGGCACATGGATGAAACCTACGTGAAGGTCAATGGCCGCTGGGCGTATCTGTACCGGGCCGTCGACAGCCGGGGCCGCACTGTCGATTTTTATCTCTCCTCCCGTCGTAACAGCAAAGCTGCATACCGGTTTCTGGGTAAAATCCTCAACAACGTGAAGAAGTGGCAGATCCCGCGATTCATCAACACGGATAAAGCGCCCGCCTATGGTCGCGCGCTTGCTCTGCTCAAACGCGAAGGCCGGTGCCCGTCTGACGTTGAACACCGACAGATTAAGTACCGGAACAACGTGATTGAATGCGATCATGGCAAACTGAAACGGATAATCGGCGCCACGCTGGGATTTAAATCCATGAAGACGGCTTACGCTACCATCAAAGGTATTGAGGTGATGCGTGCACTACGCAAAGGCCAGGCCTCAGCATTTTATTATGGTGATCCCCTGGGCGAAATGCGCCTGGTAAGCAGAGTTTTTGAAATGTAAGGCCTTTGAATAAGACAAAAGGCTGCCTCATCGCTAACTTTGCAACAGTGCCCGCAAACCCGGAGAGCGCTGGACTGAACGTCTGCAGTGGCTCCTGATGACGGATGGATTCGGGTTCCGCAGTCCGCTGTCGCGTGAAGCGGCCTCACGGGCGCTGACTATCCTGGCCGGTTACACGGGACGGGAGGTGGCGGAGCATCTGGCCACGGTGATGGTGTGGAACGACGCCGAAGCAGGAGAGAGGCCCTGAGCCCATTGTCTTCAGCAGGCCACGTTCATCCTGGCGTGACCGGCTCGCGCTGCAAAAAATGACTGACGAACTCCGGCCTGGAGCATGAGAACCGGGACTGTACCCAACCACCACAAGGAACAAGAGCTAAAACATGAAAGTCACTGAAAACCGACTGGACACCCTGATCGATAACCTGAACACCCTGATTTGCGAGGACAGCCTGCTCACGCGCCAGGAGCGTGAAACCCTGGTGCGGGCCGTGGCCGCCATCGGCGCCATGAAAGCGCGCGTCGGCATGAAAAAGCCCGCGGTACCGGCATCGTCGAAACCGAAGGAAGAGAAACAGGCACCTGTACCTGACCCACGCTTTCCGAATGCCCGCCAGGCCTGGGTGGCTGAAGAGGAAACTTTATTACTGGATGCGCTCGATGGCGTCCCGAATGATGATATTGGTAAGCATCTTTTCTGGCTTTCCGAAAAACTGGGGAGAACGCCGTTCAGCGTCGCCTGCAAAATCGCGTCACAAAGACATCTGACAAATGGATGGAAAGAGCAGTTCAGGGAAGTTTCGGATAAAATTCGCTTGTCCGGCCTGAGCATCAGTGATTATCTTAAGCAGAACGGCACGGGCCATAACGCCTGAAAGAAATTTGCGTTATTTGTAAAATTAAATACCAGGGAAGCCTCAGGATATAAAAAACTAATGACGAAACAGGAATGGATTTTACGACTACGGCGCTGTACATCGAAGGAAACCCTGGAAAGGGTAATAGAAAAAAATAAATATTCTCTGTCAGATGATGAGCTTGAGCATTTCAATGCCGCGGTTGATCACCGGCTGGCGGAGATGACGATGGGAAAGTTGTATGACCGGGTACCGCCAGGTGTCTGGAAATTTGTGAAATAGAACAGGTGACCTTATGAGTTACGGCTGGCTCTTCGAAAATCCGGATGATGACATTTCGGGTTATAATCATATCAATCTGGAACACCTCCCTCCGGAGCTAAAACAGGTTGCTCTCCAGATAGTACAAAATCAGTTTGATCGTGATACTGCAGAGAAAAAACTGGCAGAATTAATCCAGCAACTCGAGTTTGATATAACTGCAGCAGAACTGTCAGCATATCTTTTTAAACCGGGCCATGCCTGACGGCTAACCCGGTAGCGATAATAGTGGAGACCGACGGAGGGCTTCACTTTGGCCGCGGGATCAGCGTCCTGCGGATGGTTTCCATCAGAAGTTGATAGTGCA